>JBFXKS010000078.1:0-7881 GCA_050173515.1 Oscillospiraceae bacterium
AGATTTTAAATTTTAAATAGAAAAGATGGATTATTGGAAGGAGCTGTGTGTTTATGCCCAGTTTTGCAAACCCGTTTTCCGGGAACATCGACCGTAAGATAAGCAAGACCGAACTGCTGCAGGCGCTGCGGGTGGACATCGCCTCGGAGCTGGAGGCGATCTACCTGTACGACGCGCACGCCACGGCCACCGAGGACCCGCTGGCCAAAAAGGTGCTGGCGGACATCCGCGACGAAGAGGTGGCCCACGTGGGCGAGCTGATGACCCTGATGCGCTATCTGGACCCGGTGGTTGCCGAGCAGCTGCTGGGCGGCGAGAACGAGGTGAAAGAGATGATGGCCGACCTCGGCATCTCAGAGGTCACCATCCGGGGCGTGGGCGGTTCGGTGGGCAGCCTGATAGAGGAATAGCAGAGAGGAGGACACGAGCAATGGATTATCTTTCCAGAGGAGACGCGCCGTTTGACGAGGCGCTGTGGAGCCGCATAGACGCGGCGGTGGTGGACGCGGCCAAAGGCATTTTGGTGGCGCGGCGCTTTTTGCCGCTGTTTGGCCCGGTGGGCCCGGGCGCCGACGTGGCGCGCATAGACCTGTTTGGCCAGAAAGAAGAGGTGGCCAAAGACGGCTTTGCCGTGATGAAAAACCGCACGGTGCAGCAGATACCGCAGCTGTGCGAGGACTTTTGGCTGTACTGGCGCGATTTGGCCATGTATGAAAAAGAAGGCGTGCCGGTGGACCTGGGCTCCGCCCGCGCGGCCAGTGAGGCACTGGCGCGCCGCGAGGACACCATGGTGTTCTACGGCGTGAAAGAGCTGGGCATCGACGGCCTGCTGACGGCGAAAGGCACTGCCAGCCAGAAACGCAGTGACTGGAGCACCGGCGAGGGCGCGTTCACCGACGTGGCCGCCGCGGTCACCACGCTGCTGCAAAACGGGCGCATCGGCCGGCACACGCTGGTGATGAGCTCGGATCTGTATGTGCAGCTGCAGCGGATACAGCCGGGCACGGGCGAGCTGGAGAGCAAGCGCGTGGGCAAGCTGCTGGAAGGTGGCGGCATGTATATGTCCACCGTGCTGCAGCCCAAAACCGCGCTGCTGGTGTGCGCGCAGCCGCAGTACATGGACCTCGTGGTCGGGCAGGACATCTCCACGGCCTTCACCGAGGCGGTGGACCTGAACTACCACCTGCGGGTGCTGGAGACCGCGCTGCCGCGCGTGAAGGCCCCGGATGCCGTGGTGGTGTTCAAATAAGAAAACGCTTTGGGCGCAAGTGCTCGGGGCCGTGCCGGTCGGCACGGCCCCGGGTTTTTTAGATGGGAGGCGCGGCATGACGGACATGCAGGCCATCGCGGCGCGGCGCTCGCGTCGGGCCTACCGCGGGCCGGTGGGCGATGAGGCGGCGCACAGGCTGGAGCACTGGGCGGCCCAGCTGAACCTGGAAAACGGGCTGTTCATCGAGCTGCGGCGCGAAGGCGGCGCGGTGTTCGCCGGGCTGCGCAACAGCTATGGCCTGTTTTCCGGCGTGCACAGCCTGCTGGTGCTGGCCGGCCGCGCCGATGACGCCGACCTGGACGAAAAGGTGGGCCACGCCGGGCAGCGGCTGGTGCTGGAGGCCGTGAAGATGGGCCTGGGCAGTTGCTGGGTGGGCGGCACCTTCGACCGCCAGCAGGTGCAAAGCTGGCTGGTGCCGGGGCACCGGGCGGTGGCGGTGATCACCGTAGGGCCGGTGAAAGTGGGCGGCAGCCTGATGGGCCGTGCGGCCGGGCGCATCTCCGGCGGGCGGCGCAAGCGCCCGCAGCAGATGATGGACACAGACAGCGCGCCGCCCGAGTGGTTCGTGGCCGGGGTGGCGGCGGCGGCCGCGGCGCCCTCGGCGCTGGGGCGCCAGCCGGTGCGCTTTGCCTGGCAGGCGGGTGTGGCCAGCGCCCGCGTGCCGGAGGACAGGGCCCTGCAGCGCGTGGACCTGGGCATCGCCAAGCTGCATTTCGAGATAGCCGCCGGCGGGCGGTTTGCCACCGGCAACGGCGCGGCGTTTGAGAAGGCGCCAGACGAATAGGGCCTGCCGGGCAAGGCGGGCGGGCGGGGCCCGCCCGTGTTTTTTGTGCCCGCGGCTTTTTCGGGCCCAAAAGACGTGCTATACTGGGTGTGACATTTGCAAGGGCTAACCAGCGGGAGGTGGGCATACGAAACGGGCGCTGTGGAAGAACATCCTGCGCGACGTGCGCGCGTCGATGGGGCGTTTTGTGGCCATCTTTGCCATCACGGCGCTGGGGGCGGGCTTTTTTGCCGGGCTGAAAGCCACCGGCCCCGACATGCGGGCCACCGGCGACGCCTATTACCGCGACACACGCCTGATGGACGTGCGGGTATTCTCCACGCTGGGGCTCACCGATAACGACGTGGCCGCGCTGCGCGCCGAGGCTGGCGTGGGCAGCGTGATGGCCGGGTATGCGGCGGACTTGCTGGTGGAGCACCCGGAGGGCACCGAGGTGGTGCACTTTGAGGCGCTGCCGGCGGATACCGCGCCGGAAAACATGGACTACCTGAACCGGCCGGTGCTGGAGGAGGGCCGCCTGCCCGAGGCGGCCGACGAGTGCGTGGTGGACAGCGCCGGCACCTACCGCCTGGGCGACGTGCTGGCGGTGAGCGGCGAAAATGAAGAAAACGCGCTGGACCGCATGGCGCAGCGGCAGTTCACCGTGGTGGGCCGGGTGCGCTCGCCGGTGTATGTGGCGTTCCAGCGCGGAAACACGAACATCGGCAATGGGCGGGTGGCCTTTTTTGCCTATGTGCGCGGCGAGGCCTTTGTGCAGGACGTGTACACGGTGGCTTATCTGCGCCTTTCCGCCAGTGACACGGTGAGCAGCTTTGCCGCCGAGTACGACGCGCAGGTGGACGATGCGGCGGCGCGGCTGGAGGCGCTGGGCGACACACAGAGCGCGGCGCGCTATGACGAGCTGGTGGCCGAGGGCGAGGCGGCGCTGGCCGACGCCGAACA
Source organism: Oscillospiraceae bacterium (assembly GCA_050173515.1). Lineage (GTDB taxonomy): Bacteria > Bacillota > Clostridia > Oscillospirales > Ruminococcaceae > JAAYCI01. Next base: position 2,997 of record JBFXKS010000078.1, read on the forward strand.
AGAGCTGGCCGATGCCCGGCAGCAGGTGGCCGACGGCCAAAAGGAACTGAAGGACGGCCGCGGGGAGCTGGAAGACGCCCGGCGAGAGGCGGACGAAAAGCTGGCCGAGGCGCGGGACGCGCTGGCGGATGCCGAACGGGCGCTGGCCGACGGCCAGCGGGAGATCGACGAGAACACCGCCAAGTTGGCCGACGCCGAGGCGGGCATCACCAGCGGGCAGGAGGCGCTGAACGCGGCGCGGGCCACGTTGGAGGCCGGCCAGGCGGACTACGCGGCGGGCCAGGCCGCGTGGGACAAGGCACAAAAAGAATGGCAAGCGGCAAACACGGCCTATGTGCAGGCGCTGGCACAGTACGAGGCGGGCGCGGCACAGCTGGCCGGCCTTGAGCAGGCGGGGGCCGGGCTGCAGCAGGCGGCCGCCACACTGGGCCAGCTGCTGCAGGCCATGCAGGCCGGGGCGCCGGAGGCGGAGGTGCAGTTCACCCAGGTGGCGCAGGGCGCCGCGCAAAGCCTGCGTCAGCTGGCGGATACGCTGGCGGCAGCCGGCTTGCCGGGCGGCGAGGCGCTGAACACGGCGGCGGAGCAGATGGAGGCGGCACTGGCGGCCGGGGACTACCCGCTGGCCGCCGGGGCGCTGGCGGCGGTGCCAGATGCGCTGGAGCCGGTGCTGGCCGGGGTGCGCGGCGAGCTGGCCACGGCCAAGGCCGAGCTGGATGCCGCCAAAGCCGAGCTGGACGCCGGAAAAACGGCGCTGGACAAGACGGAGCGCCAGCTGGGAAAAGCTTGGCGGGAACTGGAGGCCGGGCAGGCCGCGGTGAACGCGGGCGAGTGGGAACTGGCCGTGGCGCGCGGGCAGGTGGCGGATGGCCACCAGGCGCTGGCCGCAGCACAGCAAAAGCTGGCGGATGGCCGCCGCGCACTGGAGGAAGGCCGCGTCGAGTACGCAACGCAGGAAGACGAGGTGGCGCAGGAGCTGGCCGATGCCGAACAAGAGCTGGCCGACGGCGAAGCGGAATTGCACGACGCGCAGGAAAAGCTGGCCGACGCCGAAGCACAGCTGGCGGACGGGCAGCGGGCGCTAAACGAGCTGGAGCCGGGCGAGTGGATCGTGCAGACCCGCGGCGACAACCCCGGCTATTCGGGCTTTGCCTCGGACGCCCAGCGCATAGACGCGATAGCGGCGGCGATACCGGTGTTCTTCTTTTTGGTGGCGGCGCTGGTGTGCCTCACCACCATGACGCGCATGGTGGAGGAGCAGCGCACGCTCATCGGCACGCTGAAGGCGATGGGCTACGGGCGGGGCAGCATCGCCATGAAGTATGTGGGCTACGCCGCGCTGGCCAGCACCGGCGGCGCCGTGGCCGGGGTGGCGCTGGGCTTTGCGCTGTTCCCGTGGGCCATTTGGCAGGCATACCGAATGCTGTACCTGATGCCGGACTTGAGCTCGGCGAACAACGGGGCGCTGGCGGTGGCCAGTGTGGCGGCGTCTGTGCTGTGCACCACGCTGGCGGCGCTGGGCGCCTGCATCAACGAGCTGCGCAGCGTGCCGGCCCAGCTGCTGCGGCGCAAGGCGCCCAAGGCGGGCAAGCGTGTGTTTTTGGAGCACATCGGCCCGGTGTGGCGGCGCATGTCCTTTATGCAGAAGGTGACCGCGCGCAACCTGATGCGCTACAAAAAGCGCTTTTTCATGACGGTGATCGGCGTGGCGGGCTGCACGGCCCTGCTGCTCACCGGTTTTGGCCTGCGAGACTCCATCCGCGGCATCGTGAGCCGGCAGTACGGCAGCATTGACGTGTACGACATGGTGGTGGCCCTGAGCACGCCCGGCAGCGCGCACGACGACAGCGCGCTGAACGCGGTGCTGCCGCAGCTGGGCGAGGGGCTGTATGTGAACCAGAAGTTGGTGGACGCGAAGAGCGACGGGGGCGACAGCGCGGGCATGAGCGTGTATGTGGTGGTGCCGGAAGAGCCTGGGCGCATGGGGGATTTCATCCGGTTGGTCGAGCGCAAGAGCGGGCAGGCGGTGGATCTCCCGGCCGAGGGCGCCGTGGTGCTGAGCGAGAAGCTGGCCGGCCGCCTGAAGGTGGACGCCGGGGACAGCATATCGGTGAACCGCCCGGGCGAAAAGGCGGTGCGCGTGCCGGTGGCAGGCGTGGCGGAAAACTATGTGCTGAGCTATGTGTACATGGCGCCAGAGACCTACGCCGCCCTGTTTGGCGAGGCGGCGGCATACGACACGGTGCTGCTGAACCTCTTCGACGCCGCCGCCAGCGAAGGCGCCGCCAGCCAGCTGCTGGAGGTGGCCGGCGTGGCCGGCGCGGTGGAGATCAGCGCGATGCGAGGGCAGTTCGACGATATGTTCGCCAGCCTGGACTCGGTGGTGTGGCTCATCATTGCGGCGGCGGGCATGCTGGCCTTTGTGGTGCTGTACAACCTCACCAACATCAACATCACCGAGCGCAGCCGCGAGATAGCCACGCTGAAGGTGCTGGGCTTCCGCAACGGCGAGGTGGCGGGCTATGTGTACCGCGAGAACCTGATACTCACCTTGATTGGCATGCTGCTGGGGCTTTTTCTGGGCATCTTTCTGCACCAGTTCGTGGTGGTGACGGCCGAGGTGGACGAGGTGATGTTCCGCCGGGTGATAGAGCCCTTGAGCTATGTGTGGGGCGGGGTGTTCACGCTGGTGGCGGCAGGGCTGGTGAACGTGGTGATGCTGCCGCGGCTGCGGCGGGTGGACATGGTGGAATCGCTGAAGGCAGGGGAGTGATAAAGTGGGCGCGGCAGAGGATAAACAGGCGCTGCGGCAGGCGCTGCGCGCGGCGGCGGCGCAGCTGGATGAAGGCGCCCTGGCCGCGGGCGACGCGGCGATGGCAAAGCGGCTGCAGGCGCTGGATGTCTGGCGCGAGGCAAAGACGGTATTCTGCTACGTGAGCGTGCGCACAGAGCCGGGCACGCGCGCGCTGATAGCCGCCGCGCTGGCAGCGGGCAAGCGGGTGTGTGTGCCGCGCTGCCTGGGCGGCGCGGTGATGGAGGCGCGGGCCATCCCGGCGCTTGAGGTGCTGAAACCGGCGGGGTACGGCCTGCTGGAGCCGGACGACGCGATGCCGCGGGTGCCGCCGCAGGCTATAGACCTGGTGGTGGCGCCCTGCGTGGCGGCAGACCGGCTGGGCTACCGGCTGGGCAACGGCGCGGGCTACTACGACGCCTACCTGCCGAAGGTGCGTTGCCCGGTGGTGTGCCTGTGCCGCGCGCCGCTGCTGCAGGCGAAGCTGCCGCGCGAGGCCTTTGACGTGCCGGTGACGCTGGTGGTGAGCGAAAACGAGGTGCTGGGGCCGTTTGCACACGAGGATACGGGGAGGGCCAGAGATGCGCATGTATGATATCATAGCGAAAAAGCGGGACGGCGGCGCTTTGGGCGACGCGGAGATAGCCTTTGTGGTGGACGGCACCACGGCGGGCACCATCCCGGACTACCAGATGGCGGCGCTGCTGATGGCCATCTACCTGCGGGGCATGGATGCGCACGAGACCGCTGTGCTGACCGGCGCGATGGCGCGCTCGGGCGACGTGGTGGACCTGAGCGGCATAACGGGCGTGAAGGCGGACAAGCACAGCACCGGCGGCGTGGGCGACAAGACCACGCTGGTGTGCGCGCCGCTGGCCGCCGCGTGCGGGCTGAAGATAGCCAAGATGAGCGGGCGCGGGCTGGGGCACACCGGCGGCACGGTGGACAAGCTGGAGGCCATCCCGGGCTTCAGGACCGAGATGGATCGCGCGGCGTTCATAGAGCAAGTGAACACGGTGGGCATCGCGCTGGTGGGGCAAAGCGGCAACCTGGCCCCGGCGGACAAAAAGATCTACGCGCTGCGCGACGTGACCGCAACGGTGGGGTGCATCCCGCTCATCGCCTCCAGCATCATGAGCAAGAAGCTGGCCGCGGGCGCCGACGTGATACTGCTGGACGTGAAGACGGGCACGGGCGCCTTGGTGAAAGGGCGCGACGAGGCGCTGGCGCTGGCCCGCACCATGGTGGCGATAGGCGAGGCAAACGGCCGGCGCACCGCGGCGCTGCTCACCGACATGGACCGCCCGCTGGGCTTTGCCGTGGGCAACAGCCTGGAGGTGGCCGAGGCGGTGCAGACCTTGAAGGGCCAAGGCCCGGCAGACCTGACCGAGGTGTGCCTGGCACTGACCGCCGGGATGCTGCAGCTGGCAAACGGCGGCGCGCGTGCCGAGGCCCAGGCGCAGGCCGAGCGGGCGCTGGCGGACGGCAGCGGGTTTGCAAAGTTCCGCGAGATGGTGGCGGCGCAGGGCGGCGACGTGCGGGTCATCGACGATGTGGGGCTGCTGCCCAAAGCGGCACTGTGCCGCGAGGTGTGCGCGCCAAAGGCGGGCTATGTGGCGGCGATGGACACCGAGAAGGTGGGCCTGGCCAGCGTGGTGCTGGGCGCGGGCCGCCAGACCAAGGAGGAACGGATAGACCCGGCGGCGGGCATCGTGCTGCGGGCGAAAACGGGCGATGCCGTGCTGGCTGGGCAGGTGCTGGCCGAGCTGCACAGCGAGCGCAGCGGCGCGCTGGACGAGGCCGAGGCGCTGTTTATGTCCGGGGTGCGCGTGGCCGACACCGCACCCGAGGCCGTGCCGCTGGTGCAGGGCTGGGTGGGCCGCGGCGCCACACAGCAGCCCTTGCGCTGAAAAGGGCGGGCATCGGCAAAAGGGCAAATGCGGGATGTGGGCGCTTTTGAAGGCGAAAAGTGACGCTCGGCGGTGGGCATGCAGAAGGCCGCTGCCAGGAAAAGCGGAACGCCCAGCGGGCAAACGCGAGAAAAGTGAGGGGTATCCTTGTGTTTTGGGAAAAAATTTGGTAACATGAATTAAGTAT
>JBFXKS010000079.1:0-7706 GCA_050173515.1 Oscillospiraceae bacterium
CGGCCGTAGCGCCTGTCGCAAAACAAAGCGCCGCCCAGCGTGCGCACGGCCGTTGGCGTCTGCACCCAGCTGGACGTTTTTAAATCGAAATTCCCCAGCGTTTGCAGCGCCCGGTACTGTTCCTCCGTCAAAACCTCGATGCCCATGGCGGCGGCCATGCCCACGGCGCTGCCCTGCGGTTTGTTGGCTTTCCTCGCCGCCAGCGCCGCGTCGTCGTAGCACAGGTTCCGGCGGCCGGCAGGGCTCTCGGGCGCGCAGTCGGCAAACAAATACGACGAGGGTTCATCGCCGCGGCCCACCACGTCCGGCTCACCGCCGGTGGCCTCCATCTGGTGCAGCGCCCACAGTTTTTCGCCGTCCGCCTCCAGCTTGGCCTGCACGCCTGCCCACGCCATGCCCGCGTGGCGGGCGGGGTTGCTTTCAAAGCGTGCCTTCAGGCTGCCCAGCAGCGCCGCGCGCTGTGCTTTTGTCAAGGGTTGGCTGTTCATGTGCTTGTCTCCTTTTGCCCCAGTGCCGTTTCCAGCAGCGGCGCGGCCAGGCGCAGTGCCCGGATGTTCTCCGTCAGCATCGTGTGCTGCCAGCTGCCCGGCGCCAGTTTCTTTCGGGCCTTCTCGCTTTTGCTTGTCAGGGAGGCGATGGGCGCCTGCGCTTTTTGGAGGGCCGCTTTGGGAAAGCCGGGCGCGCCGCGCTGCCCGCCGAGGGCCTGCTCTATCAGGGCCGCGGCGATGCGCAGCGCATGGGTGCGGTTTTCCAGCAGCGTGTGCTGGGCGGTGCCCGGCGCAAACTTTTGCTGCGCGGTTGCGCTGCGCTCGGCCATGGCGGCAATGGCCGGCAGCGCCCGCTCCATGTCGGCGTCTCTTTCCATTTGCGTCCTCTTTGCAGCTTGTGTGGTTCGGCGCCCCGGCGCCGCCGTCCCGGTGCGTATCCCCGGAAAACCCCAAGGCGTGGGATGTTCCGCAGTATGGTATAATGGGATTATCCCACATTCGATGAAAAAAGGAAACAGGGAAAGGGAGGCCCGGCATGACGAAGTGCAAGATCACCGTGCTGAAAAGGACGCTGGACGAAGACCTGGCGCGCGAATACGGCGCCGAGGGGCTGGGCGCCTGCCCCATGCACCGCGAAGGCGAGGTGTTCACCGCCGACTATGCAAAACCCGAGGGCCTGTGCGACGAGGCGTGGAAGGCGATATACCAGTACGTGTTTGCGCTCTCGCACGGGGCCGGCGACGGCCTGTTTTACTACGGCGACTGGATCCGCACACCGGGCGTGGCCATTTGCAGCTGCAACGACGGCCTGCGCCCCGTGATCTTCAAGGTCGAGGCGACGGACGAAGCGGCCGCCATCGGCTGACCCTCGGTGACCTGGGCGGCAAAGGCCCTGCACAAAGCGGGCCGCCGCATAAACCGGCAGAAAGGCAGGACCGCCATGGGCGTTTTCGACGAGATCGCGCTTCGGTACGACACACCCGAGCGCGCACAGGTGGCCGAGACCATTGCCGCCGAGATCCGGCGGCAGCTGGGGGACGTGCCCGGCCAGTCGGCCATCGACTATGGCTGCGGCACCGGGCTGGTGGGCCTGCCGCTGGCGGGCTTTTTCCGCGCGCTGCTCATGGTGGACGCCTCGCCCAACATGGTGGAGGTGGTGCGCCAAAAAATCGAAGCGGCGCACCTGCAAAACGTCAGCGCCCTGTGTGCGGATTTCGCCGAAAAAGTCCCGCCGGGCCTTGCGGCCGACGTCGTCATCGCGGCGCAGGTGCTGCTGCACATCCCGAACACGGAGAACATCCTGCGGCAGCTGTATGCCGTGTTGTCGCCGGGCGGGCGCCTGCTCATCGTCGATTTCGACAAGAACGAGGCCGTGTGGCACGAAAAGGTGCACAACGGCTTTGTCCAGGCCGAGCTCATCGCGCAGGCAAAGCGGGCGGGCTTTGCCGACGCCTGCGCACACACTTTTTTTCGCGGGCAGCGCCTTTTTATGGACCAGGACGCCTCGCTGTTCCTGCTGAGCGCACAAAAGTGAGCGCACCGCTGTGTTTTGCCGGGCGAGACCGCCCTTTTTCCGCCGCGGCCGTTTCTTGACTTCACCCGCCCGTGTGCTACAATAATCGAAGGCCGGCCCCGCCGGCCGCCGGGCGCCCATAGCTCAGTTGGATAGAGCATCTGCCTTCTAAGCAGAGGGTCGGGGGTTCGAACCCCTCTGGGCGTACCACGTCGCAGCGCGCTCCGCATTGCAACCCCTGCACTTTTATGTGCAGAGGTTGCGTTCGCTCCGCGGCTGCTCCTTTTCCCCACAAAGCACTGCTGCGCAGACGCTTTGCGGGGGCCCCAAGAACAAGGGCAGAACCAACGCATGCCGGGAGGGACGGGCTTTTGGAGAGGTAGCCATGCTGCCGCCCCGGCGCCTTTGCTTTCCCACAAAGGCGCGCTCACGTCGCCTGCTCGGGGGCGGCCGACTCGCAAAGCGTGCGCGACACAAAAACCGGCCCTCGTTTTGAGGAAGGCCGGTTTTTCACAGCATTTGTTTGCTATTTTTTGGCCATTTTACGCGTGGTTGATGGACAGGGTGATCTTCAGCTCTTTCTCGGCGGGGTTGGGCTGGGCGGCCGTGCCCAGCGCCGCGCTGGCCACAGGGGTGAACCCGGCCGGGATGCCCACGGCGCGGCGCAGCTCCTCGCTGGTGGCCACGGCCAGCGCGCTGCCCCAGATGAACACGCTGTCCACGCCGCAGTCGGTGGCGGCCAGCAGCATGTTCTCCAGCACGCAGGCGGTGTTGGCGTACTGGATGTTCGGGAAGGCCTGCTGGTCTGCGGCCGACACCAGCACCAGCGCCGGCGCGCCGTACAGCGGGTCCTTGTCGGTGTTCATCATCTGGGCCATGGCCTGCGAGATCTTCTTCAGGTTCTCCGGGTTTTGCACCACGGTCAGGTGCAGCGACGCATAGTCGCCCCGGCCCACCGGCGCCGCACAGCCGGCTGCCAAAATGGTGTCCAGCTTCTCTTTGGGCACGGGATCGCTCTTGTACGCGCGGGTGGCCTTGCGGGTGGCAATGGCTTTCAATGTCTCCATGGTTTGTGCTCCTTTCACTGTTAAAAAGTGGGTGGTTTTCCCGTGCGTGGCGGCCGGCTTCGGCAGGGCCCTGCTTTTAGAAAAGCGGGGCCATGGCGCGCAGCCATGCACAGGCTGGTCTCTTCGGTCATGCCATTCAGGCGTTCAGCGCGCGGTCGAAAACGGCCTTCACGCCCGCCTTGTCTATGCTGCCCTCGGCCAGCTTTTCGCCGCCCAGGTAGAAGGTGGGCACATAGTAGTAGTCGTAGCTGTCGGCCAGGGCCTTCTGCTGCGCTTCCTCCACCATCGTCACCGGGATGCCGGCATAGGCGGCGTTCTCGTCGCACAGCTCCTGCATATAGCTGCGCGCGCGCTTGCAATAGGGGCAGCTCTCCAGGTAAAACAGGGTCAATTCTTTCATCACACAGGCTCCTTCCAAAGGGAAATGCCGGGGCGGGCGGCTTGGCACTTCTGCCAGTTTTTCTTCGCCTTTTTCCGGCAAACTGCCAGATGGCACAAGATGACGCGTTTTGCCCGTCCGAGGCTTTTCTTTTTTGCTTTTATTGGGTATACTAGTGTATTATATTATGAAAGTTTGAACAAACTGTAGTTCTGCATTTAATTTTTCGCTTTTTGTTCCGCTTTTATGCCGATTTTGAGAGGAAGCGACACAATGGACCTGATGCTTGGCAACGAGGCCGTTGCCCGGGGCGCATGGGAGGCCGGGGTGACGGTGGCCACCGCCTACCCGGGCACGCCTTCCACCGAGATCACCGAGGTGATCTCGGAATATCCCGAGGTGTACAGCGAGTGGAGCCCCAACGAGAAGGTGGCGCTGGAGGTGGCCATCGGCGCGTCCATGGGCGGCGCGCGCGCGCTGTGCTGCATGAAGCACGTGGGCGTGAACGTGGCGGCAGACCCCTTGTTCACCGTGGCGTACACCGGCGTGCACGGCGGGCTGGTGCTGGCCGTGGCCGACGACCCCGGCATGCACTCCTCCCAAAACGAGCAGGACAGCCGATACTACGCGCGCAGCGCGCACATCCCCATGCTGGAGCCGGCCGACAGCGCCGAGTGCCTGGCGTACACCAAGCGCGCCTTCCAGCTGAGCGAGGCCTACGACACGCCGGTGGTGGTGCGGCTGGTGACGCGCATTGCCCACGCGCGCAGCCTGGTGCAGCCGGGCGAGCGCAGCGAACACGAGCTGAAACCCTATGAGAAAGACGCCGCCAAGTATGTGATGATGCCGGCCGGCGCGCGCAAGCGCCACGTGGCGGTGGAGGCGCGCGAAAAGCGGTTCCTGGCCGACATCGGCACCATGGGGCTGAACCGCATCGAATACGCCGACAAAAAGGTGGGCGTGGTCTGCTCGGGCGCGGCGTACAACTATGTGAAGGAGGCCCTGCCCACGGCCTCTGTTTTGAAACTGGGCATCGTGTACCCGCTGGACGGCGAGCTCATCCGCAGCTTCGCCGCCGAGGTGGAGACCCTCTACGTCATCGAGGAGCTGGAGCCCTTTTTCGAGGACGCCATCAAGGCCATGGGCATCGCGTGCTCCGGCAAGGACAAGACCGGCCTGCAGGGCGAGTTGTTCGCCCGCAAGGTGGGCCACCTGTTCGCCGGCGAGGCCGAGCCCGGCCCCATGGAGACCCCGGACATCCCCGCCCGGCCGCCGGTGCTGTGCCCCGGCTGCCCGCACCGCGCGCTGTTCCGCGTGCTGGGCGAATTGGGCCTTACCGTGGCGGCGGACATCGGCTGCTACACGCTGGGCGCGCTGCCCCCGCTGAACGCCGTGGACAGCGTGGTGTGCATGGGCGCGTCCATCGGCATGGCGCTGGGGCTGGAGAAGGCCCGCGGGCGCGCATTTGGCCAAAAGACGGTGGCCGTCATCGGCGACTCCACTTTTGTGCACTCCGGCATCACAGGCCTCATCGACGTGGTGTACAACCAGGGCCATTCCACCGTCATCATCGCCGACAACAGCACCACCGGCATGACGGGCCACCAGCCCAACCCCACCACCGGCTTCGACATCCACGGCACAGCTGCGCCGCAGCTGTGCCTGGAAAAGCTGTGCGAGGCCGTGGGCGTGCAAAGCGTGCGCGTGGTGGACCCTTACGACATGAAGGCCCTGCGGCAGATGGTGCAGGAGGAGACCGCCAAAGACGGCGCCTCGGTCATCATTGCGCGGCGGCCGTGCGTGCTGCTGTCCAAAGAGGCCACCGTGCCCGATGTGGTGGACAAGGACGCCTGCATCAGCTGTGGCGTTTGCATGAAGCTGGGCTGCCCGGCCATCACCGACGGCGGCGACGGCATGGAGATTGACGCCTCGCTGTGCAAGGGTTGCCATCTGTGCGCCGGGGTGTGCCCCAAGGGCGCCATCAAAGGAGGCGATGCCTAGTGGATAAGCTGAATGCCGTCATCGTGGGCGTGGGCGGGCAGGGCACCCTGCTGGCCAGCCGCGTGCTGGGCTATATTGCCGTGGCGCTGGGCCTGGACGTGAAAGTGAGCGAAGTGCACGGCATGAGCCAGCGCGGCGGCTCGGTGACCACCTATGTGCGCATGGCCGAAAAAGTGCATTCGCCGCTGGTGGAGCAGCAGGGCGCCGACGTGGTGCTGGCCTTCGAGGAATTGGAGGCTTTGCGTGCGCTGCCCTACCTGAAAAAAGACGGCATGATGATCGTGAACACCCAGCGCATTCTACCGCTGCCGGTCATCGTGGGCGCCGCCGAGTACCCCACCAACATCATGGAGACACTGGACGCCAGCACGCAGCTGGTGGCCATCGACGCGCTGCCGCTGGCGCGGCAGGCCGGCAATGAGCGCGCGCTGAACACCGTGATGCTGGGCAGCCTGGCCGCCCGGCTGCCCATGATAGAGAAAGCCCTGTGGACCAAGGCCCTGACGGCCAGTGTGCCCCAGCGATTTATGCAGGCCAACCTGGCCGCATTCGAGCTTGGCATCGCACAATAAAGGGCTTTTGAAAACCCGGCGAAAAAGGCCGGGAAAATGGGGACAAAAAAGCTGGTTCCCCGCCAAAGCCCTTGCAAACTGCATAGGGTGAAACAAATGAGTAGAAAATACCGCGAAAATCGCACGATATTGGCCGTGAAGGCGCCCATTCGGCGCGCCGGTGGAGATTTTCGATTTATCAAGGGAGACCCCTGCTGCGTTCGGGGTTTCCCTTGCTGTGTTTTATCCTGCCCGGTAAAGAATGACGATTAAAATCCAAAAAAAGGGTGATAAATAATGTATTGGAACAAACCGATAGAGACCATGGAGCGCAGCGCGCTGGAGATGCTGCAGCTGGAGCGGCTGCAGCACACCGTGCGCCGGGTGTACCAGAACGTGCCGGTGTACCGCGAGCGCATGCAGGCCGCGGGCGTGGAGCCCGGGGACATCCAAAGCCTTGCAGACATTCGAAAGCTGCCCTTCACGCAGAAGACCGACCTGCGCGACAACTACCCCTATGGCCTGTTCGCGGCCCCGCAGGAGGAGATCGTGCGCATCCACGCGTCCTCCGGCACCACCGGCAAGCCCATTGTGGCCGGCTACACCGCCCACGATTTACAGGTGTGGAGCGAGGTGGTGGCGCGCTGCCTGGGCTGTGCGCACATCGGCAAAGAAGACACCGTGCAGGTCAGCTATGGCTACGGGCTGTTCACCGGCGGGCTGGGGCTGCACTACGGCGTGGAGAAAATGGGCGCCAAGGCGGTGCCCACCAGCGCCGGCAACACCCAGCGCCAGCTGATGCTGATGGAGGACCTCGGCACCACAGCCATCGCCTGCACGCCCAGCTATGCGCTGATGATCGGCGAGGCACTGCGCGACGCGGCCTTCGACATGGGCCGCCTGAAGCTGCGCACCGGCATCTTCGGCGCAGAGCCGTGGACCGAGGGCATGCGCGACGAGATAGAAAAGCTGCTGGGCATCAAGGCGCTGGACATCTACGGCCTCACCGAGACCATCGGCCCGGGCGTGGCCATGGAGTGCCTGGAAGGGCACAGCGGCCTGCACGTGTGGGAGGACCACTTCATCATCGAGATACTGGACCCGGACACCGACGAACCCGTGCCGGACGGCGAGATGGGCGAACTGGTGATCACCACCATCTCCAAAGAGGGCATGCCCACCATTCGCTACCGCACGCACGATCTCACGGCCATCATCCCCGAGGCCTGCCCCTGCGGGCGCACCCACCGGCGCATCCGCCGGCTGCACGGGCGCACCGACGACATGCTCATCATCCGCGGGGTGAACGTGTTCCCATCGCAGGTAGAGGCCGCCATCATGGGCATAGAGGGCATTGCGCCGCGCTACCTGCTGGTGGTGGACCGCGTGAACAACCTGGACGTGCTGGAGGTGCAGGTGGAGCTGGCGCCGGAGCTGGTGAGCGACGAGGTGCGCGCGGTGGAAGAGCTGCAGCGTAAGGTGGCCCGCGCCATCGAGCACGTCATCGGCCTGTCGGTGAAGCTGAAACTGGTCAGCCCCGGCTCCATCGAGCGCAGCGAGGGCAAGTCGAAACACGTGGTGGACAAGCGCAACCTGATTTAGCCCGCCGCCGCACTTTTTCTCAGCAAACAGGATTTGGGGGTTTTTGGTCCCGGGCGCACCTCGTGTTTTTACAGGGTTTTTGCGCAAAGGGCCGCCGTTCGTGTT
>JBFXKS010000080.1:0-7617 GCA_050173515.1 Oscillospiraceae bacterium
CTTGCCTGACTTGCGCTGCGCCTGTGGAAGAAACAAGGGAGGTTCTGAGCAGCAGATCACCATCATTGCGGTGGGCAAGGCCACCGGCTATTACGCCACGGGTGTGGCCGACTACCAAAAGCGCCTTGGCGCGCTGTGCCGCCTGAATGTCATTGAGCTCGCGGAAGAACGCCTGGATGAAAAAAATGCGTCGCAGGCGCAAATTGCCGCAGCGTTGGAAAAAGAGGGCGCCCGCATTTTGGCCGCCGTGCCCAAAGGCGCCGGTCTCGCGGCGCTCTGCATCGAAGGACACATGCACTCCAGCGAGCAGTTTTCCCAGCTGATCCAAACGCAGGCCATGCGGGGGGCCTCTCATATGGCTTTTGCCATCGGCTCGTCCCACGGCCTTTCTGCCGCCGTGAAGCAAAGCGCCCGGTGGCTGCTCTCTCTTTCCGCCATGACCCTGCCGCACCAGCTGGCCCGCCTTGTTTTGGCCGAGCAAGTCTACCGTGCCTTTATGATCCAAAGCAATACGCGCTATCATAAATAGGAAAAATAGGCAAATAAATGAAATATTAATACTTAAATAGTGTGATAAAATCTTTATTCGATGAATTGCAGGGCGCCGCACGCTTGCATGCTGTCGCGCTGTCGTTGGCTGTTTTCGCAGCACAGTTGCCTCTTGCAAAAAGGATGGCCCATGGAAACAGGACCTGATAGCCCACAAAAACAACATCCCACAGACGACCCTTCGCCCGCGCGTTCGGGCAAACGGCGCGAGATGGCTGCCTTTTCGGCGGTGGCCATCCTGATTCCCTGCACCATTCTGCTGCTGTTGGCCCGTTTTGGCGGCGAGCCGCCGTCCGCTTCCTTGCCACCGACATCTGTGGTTTCCGTTTCCACGCTGTCCACAGCGCCGCCATCACAGTCAGCGCCCGCAGCAGCCGTTGGGCCAAGCGAGGCCGCGCCGCCTGACCAAAGCGTGCCGCATAGCACCGATGACGTTTCATCCGGTGAAACGCAGCCGGCTACGCCGCAGCCATTGTTCGATTTCACCGCGGCGGAGCGCAGCACACTGGACGCCCTGCTGGACGCCTGGGCCGAGAAACCCACGGTTGGGCCCACCGTGCAAAACGAAGAGGGCGAGGACATTGTTCTGCCTGTGCCGGAAAGCGGCCTTGGCAGCGGCCACAACGTGGCCCTTTATTTCATGGACCTCGACTCTGGCGCCAGCTACAGCTACAACGCCGAGGCCCGTTTCTCTGCGGCCAGCCTGCCCAAGGCGCCCTTTGCCGCCTACCTTTACCAGCAGGCGGCGCTGGGCGCCTGCGATCTGGATGAGTACATCACCGTCACACCTGCGCACGTGGCCGGCAGCGAGGAGCATACCGGGGTGCTGAAAACCTACGAGCTGCCCGCGGCTTTCAGCGTTGAAGCGCTCATCGGCCTCATGATACGCGAGAGCGACACCGTGGCCCTGCGGGTGCTGATGGCGCACTATGGTACCGAGGGTTTCACAGCGTGGGCCGAGGCCCTGGGCGCCAGCGCAGAGGACATTGCCGATGTGCTGAATGCGCGCATCTGCGCCAACGATGGCGGCATTTTTGCGCTGGAGCTGTACAAGACCATGCAGGAAAACCCATATGGGGCGCTTTTGCGCGAACATATGGAGAATACGCGGCAGACCATGATCACCTCCAATTACCCGGTGGCCCGCAAGTACGGCTGGGACCGTGCCGCCTACCACGACATGGCGGTGGTGTATGCGCCGCACCCCTACCTGCTGGTCATCCTCACAGACAAATGGGGCGGCACCGGCTGGGAGACGGCCACCTTTGGCCTCATCGCCTCCGAAGTGGAGAACATGGTGGCCCAAAAGTGGGCCGGGCTGGAGGGCGCCGCCAGCCTTTCGCTGTTGCCCGCCGGCTGACCGTATACGGGCGTAAAAAAGGAGAAGCGGTGGGCCGCTTCTCTTTTTTGTGTCATGCCGTTTTTATGTGCCCCGCCGGTTCAGTCGGTGGCATAGTTGGTGAAATAGCCTTTGATGTAGATGATGGGCGTGCCGCGGTCGCCGCTGCCGCTCACCAAATCGCACAGGCTGCCCACCAGGTCGGAATAGCGGCGCGGGGTGGTGCCCTGCGCGGCCATCTGCCCAGTGAGGTTGCCGTCCTTTTTGCGTATCTCTTCGCGCATGGCATCTGCCAAAGCTTCGCCCGAAAGGCTGCCCAGGTCGTTGTCGGCAAAATACTTCATCTTCAGCTCGTTGGGTGTGCCGTCCAGCCCTTTGGTATACGCGGGCGACACCACCGGGTCGGCCAGCTCCCAAATGCCGCCCACCGGGTCTTTGAAGCACCCGTCGCCGTACACCAGCACCTCCACCGTTTTCCCGGTGGCCTTGTGCACCAGCTGCTGCACCCGGGCCACCAGCGCTTCGCAGTCCCGCGGGAACAGCTTCACGGTGTCCTGGGTGGACATGTTGGACCCCAGCAGCCCATAGGCCTCGTTGTAGCCGCTGCCGTCCACGCTGGCCGTCAAAATGTCATCCAGCCCCAGCACCTTCCCGGCGCCCTTTTTCTGCAAGATGCGTTTGGTGCGCTTGCGCGTATGGATGTCGCAGCACAGCACCTGCTTTGTGTGGTTCAGGATATAGGCCGGGTCGTTGGAAAAAACCACCTCGATGTGTTCGCCGAAGCTTTTGTAGTAGTCGATGTAGTCCACGCCGGTGAACGGGTGGATGGTGGCCTCGCCAACCACGGCGCGAAAGCGCGCCTCGTCAAAGTTGTCGCGGTAGGGGTCCACGTCGTTTTCGTCCATCACGTCGTAATCCACCAGGGCATTGCCCACCTCGTCCGCCGGGTAGGACAGCTGGATCACCAGCTTGTCGCAGCCGGCGGCAATGCCCTTCAGCAAAATGGAAAAACGGTTACGGCTTAAAATAGGGAAAACCAGGCCCAGCGTGCCGCCGCCAAACTTGGCGCGCACGTCCTTTGCTATCTGCGCGCAGGTGGCATAGTTGCCCTGGGTGCGCGCCACCACCGACTCGGTGATGCCGATGATGTCCCCGTCTTCGATGGCAAAGCCCTCGCCGGCCGCCGTGCTTTGCACACAGCGGCTCACAACATCGGCCAAGTCGTCCCCTTGTTTAAAAATGGGTGCGATGATGCCCCGTGCCGTCACGCCGGTATAACGCATAGTGATGCCCCCTCGCTTTGGGTTTTACATTGAAAAACCACAAACAGTATACTGTATCAAAGGGCTTGCGTCAAACAAAAACATTTGAAGCGCGCGGGCAGGTGCGCTATAATAGGCCTACAGACAAAGGCGAAACGACGTGTGGGAACAATGGAGGAAGCGCGGTGTTGATTTTTTTTGTGTTGGGGTTTTTGGCGTTTGGCGGCATCACGGTGTATTGCGCCATGCGCAGCAGGGCCCTGGGCGCCAAGGTATGGCTGGTGGCCGCCATTTTTTCCGGGCTGGCGGCCATGGTGTGCCTGTTTTTCACGGTGGCCACGCTGCTGCTGGTGGGTGGCGTGGCATAAAGGCCCGCCGGTGGTTGACAAAGCTTTGCCCGGCGGGCTAGAATGAGGGTGTGCAATCCGGATGAAACCGCCGGGAGAGATCGCAGGCCATCGCGGCGCCGAAGGTGATAAACTCTCAGGCAAAAGAACCGGCGGCGGACGGAACTCTGGAGAGCCTTTCGACCGAAGAGGAAAGGCACCGAAGAAGCAATCTTGCAAAGGGTGTGTGCTTTTTGCGGGAGAATCTTTCAGGTGAAGCAACAGAGGCGCAGGGTTATTCCCTGTGCCTTTTTTGCTGTGGGCAAGCTTGCCCGCCCGCCGAAAGGAGAGGCGATGGAAAAGAAAACACCGCTTTATGAAAACCACCTGGCCGCCGGCGGGAAAATGGTGCCTTTTGCCGGCTACAGCCTGCCGGTGCAGTACCCCGCCGGGGTGTTGGCCGAGCACCGAGTCGTGCGGGAGAAAGCCGGCCTGTTCGACGTCTCCCACATGGGCGAGGTATTGCTGAGCGGCAGCGGCGCCATGCCGTTTTTGCAGCGCCTGCTCACCAACGACATGCACAGCCTTGCCGTGGGCGGCTGCCGCTACAGCCCCATGTGCAACGTCCAGGGCGGCGTGGTGGACGATTTGATCGTCTACCGGTTGGACGAGGACCGCTTTTGGCTGGTGGTGAACGCCGCCAACGGGGAGAAGGACTTTGCGTGGATGCAAAAGCATGCGGGCGAAGGGGCCGTGCTGGAAGACGTGTCGGATGCGGTGGCGCAGCTGGCGTTACAGGGGCCCTTGGCCGAGGGGATATTGGCAAAGCTGGTGCCGGGCGGTGCGGCGGGCCTGCCGCAAAGGCCCTACACCTTTTTGCAGGGCGTGCCGGTGGCCGAGGCCAGTTGCCTGGTTTCCCGCACGGGCTACACCGGCGAGGACGGCTTCGAGCTGTACGCCGCGCCGCAAGATGCCCCGGCCCTGTGGGACGCAGTTTTAGCCGCGGGCAAAGACGGAGGGCTCATGCCCTGTGGGCTCGGCGCGCGGGACACCTTGCGGCTGGAGGCGGGCATGCCGCTGTATGGGCACGAGATGGATGAAGACATCACGCCGCTGGAGGCGGGCCTTGGCGGCTTTGTGAAGCTGGCCAAGCCCGATTTCATCGGGCGCGCGGCGCTGGCTGCCGCGCCGCCCGCCCGCCGCCGCGCCGGCCTTCAGATGACCGGCCGCGGCATTGCGCGCGAGGGCGCCGAGGTGTTCGGCCCGGGCGGGCAGAAGGTGGGGCAGGTCACCTCGGGCACGCAGCTGCCTTATGTGGGCTTTGCGGGGGCCATGGCCCTGCTGCAGCTGGAACACACCGCGCCGGGCACGCAGCTGGAGGTGGACGTGCGCGGGCGGCGGGTGGCGGCACAGGTGGTGGAGATGCCTTTTTACAAACGCAAGCGATAACGGCTTCGGGATGACGGCAAATCAATGAGCGGAGGGTTTGGCAGATGAACACACCAACAGAACTGAAGTACAGCAAAAGCCACGAGTGGGTGCAGGAGCTGGAGAACGGCAAGGTGCGCATCGGGCTCACGGACTATGCCCAGCAGGAGCTGGGGGACATCGTGTTTGTGAACCTGCCCGGCGTGGGCGACGAGCTGACGGTGGGCGAGGCCTGTGCCGACGTGGAGTCGGTGAAGGCGGTGTCCGATATCTACAGCCCGGTGAGCGCGGTGGTGAGCGCGGTGAACGAGGCGCTGCTGGACGCGCCGGAGCTCATCAACGCCGACTGCTACGACGCCTGGCTGCTGGAGGCGGACGAGGTGACCCAGCGCGAGGAACTGCTGGGCGCCGAGGACTACGAGGCTTTCGTGGCAGAGGGGGCTTGACGCATGGGCGGCTATATCCCTGCCACCACCCAAGAGCAGCAGGAGATGCTGCGCGCGGTGGGGCTGGACACGATGGAGGCGCTGTACGACGACATCCCGGCTGCGGCGAAGCTGGACAGCCTTGCCCTGCCGGAAAAGATGAGCGAGCTGGAAGTGCTGCGCGAGATGGAGCGCCTGGCCGCGGAGAACCGCGTGTTCCGCAGCTGCTTTCGCGGGGCCGGGGCCTACCGGCACTATATCCCGGCCATTGTGAAGCAGGTGGCGGCCAAAGAGAGCTTCCTGACGGCGTACACGCCCTACCAGGCCGAGGTGAGCCAGGGCATTTTACAGCTTATTTTTGAGTATCAGAGCGAGATGTGTGCGCTGACCGGTATGGAGGTGTCCAACGCCTCGGTGTACGACGGCGCCACCGCCGCGGCCGAGGCCGCGCTGATGTGCCGTGAACGCAAGCGCCAGCGGGTGCTGGTGGCGGGCAGCGCGCCGCGCGGGGTGCGGCAGGTCATCAACACCTACTGCGATGCCGCCGGCATGGTGTGCCAGCAGGTGGGCGAGGGCGCCACGCTGGACGAAGCCGCCCTTGCAGCCGCGCTGGGCGACGACGTGGCCTGCCTGTATCTGGCCTCGCCCAACCATTGGGGCCTCATCGAGCCGGTGGAGGCCGCGGCCGGTTTGTGCCACGCCGCAGGCGCCAAGCTGGTCATGGGGTGCAACCCCATCGCGCTGGCGCTGTTCAAAACACCCGGGGAGCTGGGGGCGGACATCGCCGTGGGCGAAGGGCAGCCCTTGGGCATGCCGCTGGCCTTTGGCGGGCCGTACCTGGGCTTCATGGCCTGCCGCAAGGAGCTGATGCGGCGGCTGCCGGGGCGCATCGTGGGGCAAACACAGGACGCGGACGGCCGCCGCTGTTTCGTGCTCACGCTGCAGGCGCGCGAGCAGCACATCCGCCGGGAGAAAGCGCAGAGCAGCATCTGCTCGAACCAGGCGCTGTGCGCGCTGACGGCCACGGCCTACCTTGCGGCCATGGGCCCGCAGGGCCTTGCCGAAGCGGCCGCCCAGTGCTATGCCAAGGCGCACTACGCCGCCCAAAAGCTGGATGAGGTCGGCTTTGGGCGCGTGCACAAGGGCGAGTTCTTCCACGAGTTTCTCACCCACTGCCCGGCGCCGGCCGAAAAGCTGATGCAGGCGCTGGAGGCGGAGGGTATTTTGGGCGGGCTGGTGAGCGGCGAGGGCATTTTGTGGTGCTGCACCGAGCTGAACACCAAGGCGGAGATAGACAAGCTGGTGAAAATATGCGGGGAGGTGGCATCGGCATGAGCGAACCGTTGTTGATTTTCGAGCGCAGCAAGCGGGGCTGCGGCTGTGACGTGCTGCCCGAGTGTGACGTGCCCCGCTGCCTGCCGCCAGAGGAGATGCGCCGCGAGACGCCCACCCATCTGCCCCAGGTGGCCGAGGGTGAGATCGCGCGGCACTATTCCCTGATGGAGCGCCGCAGCTTTGGCGTGAACAACGGCTTTTACCCGCTGGGTTCCTGCACCATGAAGTACAACCCCAAGCTGAACGAGGCGGCAGCGGCCCTGCCCGGCTTTTGCGACATCCACCCCCTGCAGCCGCAGGGCACCGTGCAGGGCTGCCTGCAGGTGCTGAGGCGGGCCGAGATGCTGCTGTGCGAGATCACCGGCATGCAGCAGATGACCTTCCAGCCGGCCGCCGGGGCCCACGGCGAGTTCACCGGGGTGGCGATGATAAGGGCATACCACCACAAGCGCGGCGAGGGCGAGGTGCGCACCAAGATGCTGGTGCCGGACGCCGCCCATGGCACCAACCCCGCCTCGGCCGCGATGAACGGCTATCAGGTGGTGACGGTGAAAAGCGGGCCGGACGGCTGCGTGGATCTGGACGACCTGCGCGCGGCGCTGGGCCCGGATGTGGCCGGGCTGATGCTGACCAACCCGAACACGGTGGGCCTGTTCGACAGGAACATTTTGGAGATCACCCGGCTGGTGCACGAGGCGGGCGGGCTGAACTACTACGACGGGGCCAACCTGAACGCCGTGATGGGCATCTCGCGCCCGGGAGACATGGGCTTTGATGTCATCCACCTGAACCTGCACAAGACCTTTTCCACGCCGCATGGCGGCGGCGGGCCGGGCAGCGGCGCGGTGGGCTGCAAGCGGCATCTGGCGCCGTTTTTGCCTTCGCCCTGGGTGGCGCAGGCCGACGAACATTTTTATCTCGAAACCCGCTGCCCAGACAGCATTGGGGCGGTG
>JBFXKS010000081.1:0-7434 GCA_050173515.1 Oscillospiraceae bacterium
CCGCACTCCCGGATGCCTTTTTCATAATGGCTGAGCAGCGCCTGGGAGACCCCCAGTTCCTCTGCCGCTTTTTTTTGCGTGATGCCGCGTTCTTTCCGCAACAATGTGATGATACGGCTGAAGGGTGTTGACATATGGTCGCTTTCTCCTCGTCTTTGAGTGCCCCAATCAAAACACAGCCCATGAATGATCATGAACCATTACGTAGTGTAAATTATAGCCCACCAAAAACCATTTGTAAATAAGGTGGTTTTGTGAAAAACTCGGAAAATGGCGCCATGTGCGCGCTTCTTTCCGGGCAAACCGCAAGATATTGTTTCCCTTGTGGGTGCCAAATTCTATATATAGCGCAGCAAAAAAAATATTACGAAAATGAAAATTTAAAGGGCCGGGAAGGAACTTGCCATGAAGACTTTCAAACTGCATCTCATTCGCCACGGGCTGACCCAGGGAAACATCGACGGCGTCTATGTGGGCGGCGGGCTGGACATGCCGCTGTGCGACGCCGGGGTCGAGGCCCTGCGACAGATGGCACGCAGGTGCGACTATCCCAAGGTGCCGGTGGTTTTCTCTTCGCCCATGGCGCGTGCGCTGCAAACGGCCGACATCTTGTACCCCGAGGTGCGCGAGCGGCTGATTTTGGAGGACCTGCGCGAAAACGTGTTCGGCATTTTCGAGGGGCTGCCGGTGCGCGAGCTGGCCAAAGACAAGCGGTTCAAGCACTGGCTGAACCCCACCAGCGGCTACACGCCCGAGGGCGGCGAAAGCGGCAAGGCCTTCTCCGAGCGTGTGGTGCACGCGCTGGGGCAGATGTTCCGCCATCTGGTGGACAATGGCCTGTCGCAGGCCGCCTGCATCACCCACGGCGGGGTCATCATGTCGATGATGAGCCAGATGGCCGTGCCGCGCAAGCCCTACACCGAGTGGATGGCCGACAACGGCTGTGGCTTCACCGTACAGGCCAGCACCAGCATGCTGATGCGGGACAATTTGGTAGAACTTGCCGGGTATGTGCCCTCGCAATACCGGACCGGCAGCTAGCCTAGCGCGGCGTGGGTTTGAGATGAACAAAGGGAAAGGCCCGGGGAGATGCCCCGGCCTTTCCCTTTTCCTTAATTGTATAGAAAGCGCGGCCACAGGCGCCACGCCTCTTTCCGGTTTTACTCCCGGGCTTCCTCAAAGTGAAACAGCATCTCCACCGAGCGGCCAAAAACCGCCGAGATGTCCATGGCCAGTTTCAGGGAGGGGTTGTACCGCCCGTTTTCCAAGTGGAGGATCGTCTCCCGCCGAACCCCCACCTGATCTGCCAAAGCCTGCTGGGTCATGCCCATCCTCTGCCGGGCTTCCTTGACCCGCGTGACCAATTTCACCATAAATGCTCCATCCCCCTCATGATCTCCCTCGAATATGCTATATCGGCAATGTTATTTTATTCTCATGTTGTGTTGTAAATATATAATCTTTGGCGCGATTTGTCAATGGGTTTTTGCAAAAAACCCATAAAAACTGCGGCTCGCCGCTTGCCAAGTGCCTGTTTTTTGCAGAACATGCACATCGGCAAGTGCCCTTTCTAAGTGGGCTCTGCCGGTGCCAGGCTGGCGATATGCAGTTCATCCAGCTGCTTTTTATCCACCGTTTCCGGGCAGCCAGACATCAATTCGCCCGCGTTTTGCACTTTGGGGAAGGCGATGACATCGCGGATGGACTCGTTGCCCGTCATCAAGGCGACCATGCGGTCGAAGCCGAAGGCCAAGCCGCCGTGGGGCGGCGCGCCATAGCGATAGGCCTCCATCAAAAAGCCGAAACTTTCGCGGGCGCGCTGCTCGGTGAAACCCAGCACCTTGAACATACGCGCCTGAAGCGCAGGGTCGTTGATGCGGATGGAACCGCCACCCAGCTCGATGCCGTTCACCACCATGTCGTAGGCCTTGGCACGGCAGGCAGCGGGTTCGGTTTCAAGCTTGTCGATGTCCTCTGCCTTTGGCATCGTGAAAGGATGGTGCATGGCCACATAGCGTTCGCTCTCGGCGTCATACTCGAAAAGCGGGAAATCGGTGACCCAGAGAAAGCTGTAGGTATTTTCCGGGATGAGCGCGTTTTGCCGGGCGATCTCCAGCCGAAGCGCGCCCAGTGCCGCAAACGCCACGGCATCGCTGTCGGCCACCAGCAGCAGCACGTCGCCCGGCTCGGCGGCGGCCGCCGTGCGGATGCCCTGCTTTTCGGCCTCGCTCAGGAACTTTTCATAGCTGCTGCTCTCGGCGTCGGCCGTCCAGCGCAAAAAGGCCAGGCCTTTGGCGCCGTAGGTCTTGGCGGTATCGGTCAGGCGGTCGATCGCCTTGCGGGAGAGCACCCCGGCCAACCCTTTGGCATTGATGAGCCGGACACTGCCGCCAGCCGCGAGCGCCGACGCAAAAACGCCGAATTCGGTTTTGCACAAAACATCGCTGACATCGCACAATTCCATGCCAAATCGAATATCCGGTTTGTCGGAGCCGAATCGCCGCATGGCCTCCGCATAGGGCATGCGCGGGAAAGGTGTCTCAAGCTGGACGCCCAACACCTCTTTGAAAACATGCCGCACCAGGCCCTCATTAACCGTCTGCACATCATTTTCGTCGGCAAAGGCCATTTCCATGTCGATTTGGGTAAATTCCGGCTGCCGGTCCGCCCGCAGGTCCTCGTCGCGGAAGCAGCGCGCGATTTGATAATAGCGGTCGAACCCGGACAGCATGAGGATCTGCTTGTAGAGCTGCGGGCTTTGCGGCAGGGCATAAAACCGCCCCGGCTGCACCCGGCTGGGCACCAGATAGTCACGTGCGCCCTCCGGCGTGGACTTGATGAGCATGGGGGTCTCGATCTCCAGAAAATGCTGTGAACGGTAATAGTCGCGCACGCTGGCGGCTACGCGGCTGCGAAAAACGATGGCCCGATGCAGGCCTTCGCGCCGAAGGTCGAGATAGCGGTAGCGCAGGCGCAGCTCCTCATTCACGTTCAGGTCGTCGCGGATCTCAAAGGGCGGGGTCTCGGCTTCGCTTAAAATGCGCAGATCGTCGACAAAAAGCTCAAAATCGCCGGTGGGCAGGTCTTTGTTGGGGCTCTCGCGCCGCCGCAAAACGCCCTTGGCCATCACCACATACTCGGCCTTCAGCCCGGCCGCCTTTTCAAAAAGCCCAGGGGCTGTGCCGTCGCCAAAAGCCAGCTGAAGAATGCCGGTAGTGTCCCTTAAATCGGCAAAAATCAGGCCGCCGAGGTCGCGGCTTTTGGCGATGGCGCCTGCCACCACCAGCTCCTGCCCGCTTTGCTCCGCACCCACCTCGCCACAGTAATGGCTTCTGCGCAACGTGCCCATCTCGTCCATATAATGCCTCTTTTTTGTTCTTTATTTCATCTTATCATGTTGATTCAGCAATGCCTCCAACGGCTGCCCCTGCGGGGCAAACGGCGTGTTGACCAGCAGCCGCAGCAGACGATTTTCAATGTCTGCCAGCTCAAGTGTGACCTCAGCGCCATCGGCCATACGTTTCAATACAGCCTGCCCATTGGAGAGTTCTTCGTCGCCCAGCACCATGGTGTATGTCGCGTTCAAGCGGCCGGCCGCCTTCATCTGCGCCTTGATGCTGCGCGCGGCGATGTCCACCTCGATGGCGTGCCCTTCGCCCCGAAGACGTGTGGCCAGCTTGCGGGCAAATGCGCGCGGTTCGTCGCCCATGGCCACCAAATAGACGTCCGGGCCGGCCGGCGGCTGCGGCAGCTTGCCGTTTTCCTCCAACAGCATCAGCAGGCGCTCGATGCCGAGCGCAAATCCCACTGCAGGCGTAGGCTGCCCGCCCAATTGCGCTATCAGGCCGTCGTAGCGGCCACCGCCGCACACCGTGCCCTGCGTGCCCACGCCCTGCGCGATGAACTCGAACACGGTGTTGGTGTAGTAGTCCAGCCCGCGCACAATGGCCGCATTGACCGTAAACGGCATATCGGCCTCCCCGAGCAGCTGCTTGACCTTTTCGAAATGACTCGAGCAGTCTTCACACAGGTAGTCCAGCATACTCGGGGCTTTTTCTGCTATTTTTGCGCAGGATTCATTCTTGCAGTCAAGGATGCGCATGGGGTTTTTATCCAGGCGCTCTTTGCAGGTATCGCACAGCTTGTCCTCATGCTCGCGAAAATAAGCCTGTAACTTCTCAATATAGTGCGGGCGGCAAACGGGGCAGCCCACCGAGTTGATCTCCAGATGTATCTTGTCTGATAGCGAAAAAGCACGCCACAAGCTGTCCGCCACGGCCATCGCCTCAACATCCGCCTCAGGCGCATGCGTGCCGAAGCACTCGATGCCGAACTGGTGGAACTCGCGGAAACGCCCTTTTTGGGCCTTTTCGTAGCGGAAACAGCTTTGCAGATAGTAGTTTTTCAGCGGCAGCGGGCTGCTGGCCAGCAGTCCGTTTTCCAAAACGGCCCGCACCACACCGGCCGTACCCTCCGGCCGCAAGGTGATGCTGCGCCCGCCCTTGTCTTCAAAGGTATACATCTCTTTGGAGACGATATCGGTCTCCTCGCCCACACCGCGGCTGAATAGCTCGGTGCTCTCGAACGTGGGCAGGCGAATCTCGTGGTAGCTGTAGCGGGCCACCACCTTGCGCATCCAGTCTTCTAAATACTGCCATTTCCAGCTCTCGCCCGGCAACACATCCATGGTCCCACGCGGCCGGGTAAACTTTACCGCCATGTCTTCCTCCCAGAAGATAATCACATAATTTCTTTCGATTCGGTTCTAAATTTAACAAAATCGTACCGAACCCGCACACGCCCAGGCCACATCGGCAGACCTTGTCATGCCACCGCGCGCGGCCTCCCAAATATACTTCCCAAAAACGCCGCTCCATTATTATAACCACTTTCCCGGCTGCTTACAACCACCAGAAAGGCCGCCGCCAAAAAAAAAAGTACGGCGGCTCACGGCGCCCGCGGCACCTTCTATTCATGTGGGCTTGGTGCCCGCCGGCCTTCAATGCCGGCTGCAAACAAAAACGACCCTCGCGGGCCTCAAAGAAGGCTCGGTTAGGGTCGTTAAAATCGGAATTATTCAGTTGCTATTCGGGAATTTTTGGAGTGGTTCTCAAGAGAAATTCCATGATGCACCGCCTACTTCGGGTTCACAATGTCGCGCCAATCGAGGTCGCCGCGCTCCAGCCCATGGATGAGCACCTCGGCGGTGGCTATATTGGTGGCCAGCGGGATGCTGTGCATGTCGCACAGGCGCAGCAGGTTCATCTCGTTGGGCTCGCCCGGCTTTGCACTGATGGGATCGCGGAAAAACAGCAGCAGGTCTATTTCATTGCAGGCGATGCGGGCAGCTATTTGCTGATCGCCCCCGTGTGTGCCCGACAAAAACCGCTGGACCTGCAGGTTGGTGGCCTCGCCCACCATCTTCCCGGTGGTGCCGGTGGCCACCAGCGTATGCTTGCTGAGGGTGCGCGAATAGGCGGTGCAGAACTGCACCATCAGCTCTTTTTTGGAGTCGTGCGCGATCAGGGCAATATTCATTCACAGCCTTCTTTCTTCTGGGACACTACTCAAAAACCAGTGGGACATCCTCGCCGGCAAGGCGGCGGGCAATGGCATTAAAAACGCGCCACTCCATGCTTTTTGTGGGCAATGGCAGGCCGTTGTTCGCACAGCGGTAGATGACGGGGCTCTCTGGGATGACACCCAAAAGCTGCGCGCCCACCAAATCGATGGCGGCGTCCAGATTGCCCAGGCCCCCTTCGCCCAGCACGCGCTCGGGGTCCACCCGGCTCAAAACCAGCCGCAGCTGAACTTCGCCCTCGTCCACCGAATCCACCAAAATGCGGTTGTCCCGCAGGGAGATGGTATCCGGCGTTGCAAACAGCAACATCCGGTGGCAGCACTCTTTCGCGGCCTCGAACGCGGCCCCCATGCCCGACTGGACATCCAATAGGATATAGTCGAAGTGGGCGCGCAGGCGAGTGCACAGCAGCCGCACGCGCTCCGATATGATCTCGCCACCGGAATAGGGCGCCGAGATGGTAAACAGGCCCCTGTGGCTCTGGCTGGGCGCCAATGCCTTGCCCGGCGCGGCGCGCCCGCTCAAAACATCCTCAACGTCAAACACCGTTTGCCCGCTGACCCCGGCAATCACGTCCACGCTGCGCATGTCGGGCGCCAGCTCCACCAGCGCCACCTGCTTGCCCAGCGCGCCCAGCGCGCCACCCAAAAAGACCGCCGCCGTCGTTTTGCCCGCCCCACCTTTGCCAGAGGCCAGTGCAACGATGACTGCGTCCATGGGCCGGGCACCTCCTGAAAATGGGATGAGTGACAAACTCTTTGTCGATTATATCAGAAATATCTTTTATGCACAACTCTTTTTTGTGTCTATTTACTAAAGCTTTTCACCGGTTTCCTGGTGGCAACAAAAGCCGTACCGCTATTGCCCCGGCGCCGGGCCCCCACCGGGCGCGGCGGGCTCCACCGAAGAGGACGCCACCGACACCTCACTCGACGCATCCACATGGGCCGGGCCCTCGACGAGCTGGTACTGCACCAGGCGCACCAAAAAGGCCAGCAATACCAGCCCGATGACCACGGCA
The DNA here is from genome assembly GCA_050173515.1 of Oscillospiraceae bacterium. Lineage (GTDB taxonomy): Bacteria > Bacillota > Clostridia > Oscillospirales > Ruminococcaceae > JAAYCI01. The sequence continues at coordinate 6,603 of JBFXKS010000081.1, forward strand.
AACGCTATCAGGCGGCGCCGCCGGCTCTTCTCTTTGGATGTCGGCTCCAGCGGGCAGCCCTCCAGTCCTTTTGATGAAAACCCGTCAGACAACGCCCAGTGTGTGCAGCGTGTGGTACAGCGTGGCCACGGGCAGGCCCATCACATTGTAAAAGCAGCCCTCGATGCGGGTGACGTAGCGGGCCGCCCAGCCCTGGATGCCATAGGCGCCGGCCTTGTCGTAGGGTTCCTCGGTGCGCACATAGGCCTGCACCTCCTGCTGGGGCACCGGCGCAAAATAGACGGCCGTGGTCTCGGTGAAGCGCTGCTCCTCGTGCCCCGGCAGGCAGATGGACACGCCGGTGTGCACCCGGTGCTTCTTGCCCGAGAGCAGGCCGATCATGCGCGCGGCGTCGGCGCGGTCTTTGGGCTTGCCCAAAACTTCGCCCGCTATCTCCACCACGGTGTCACATCCCACCACCACGTCCTTGCCGCGCTGCAAAAACACCTCGGTGGCCTTTTGGCTGGCCAGCTGCTGGGCAAACAGGGCCGGCGCCACCTCGAACAGGCTCCCCTCGTCCACGCCGGCCTCCGCCACCACAAAATGTGGCGTGATGTGGGAAAAAAGCGCGCGCCGGCGCGGGCTTTTGGACGCCAGGACCAAAGCCATGGAAAACCCCTCCTATCGCAGCCGCCTCACGGCCACGTTGTACAGCCCGATGGCCAGTGCCACCGTGAGCACCTGGGCCACCGAGACCTGCACGGACAGCCCGATGGTGAGCTTGAAAACGTCGAGGTCCAGCACGAAGGGGGCGTCGGCGTTAAAGCCGATGGTGCGCGAAAACGCCAGCCAT
>JBFXKS010000082.1:0-7405 GCA_050173515.1 Oscillospiraceae bacterium
AAAAGGCACAGGATATCCAAATATCCTGTGCCAATCCTAAAGAAAGCAGTAACTTCCCTATGCCGCCCCATCTAACTGGCGTTTTTTTTATTTTTGCGTCTCTTGCCATTTCTCTTCGCCGGCCAAGCCCACCAGGCTGCCCACCAGCTTCTCAGGCTCTATGGGGCCCATCGGCCGGCGCAGCCGGTATCCCTTTATCTGCGAGGCGATGCGCAGCAGCTGCTTCATCTGCGCCGGCTCCACGCCAAACCCCAGCTGGACGTAATTTCTATACAGGTTGTGCAGCAACACGCCCAGGCTTTCGCCGCCGGCCACCCGCTCTGCGCGGTAGTCGCCGCATGCCTCATCCGGCACCAATTCCACCAGCCAGCCAAACCGCAGCGGCGTGTCATGCCATTCGGCTCTGTTCCGAATGGCATATTTTTGTCGCTCTTCGTCTATCACCGGCAAGCCCTGCGGGCTGATGCCAAACGCCGTGCATACATCCGCACACAGCTTGCGCTGGGGGTAGCCCGGCAACACAAAAACACCGTCGTCGTTCACCACTACAGGCGCCACGTCGTCCGTCAAATACCGGTACCCCGCATCCACCATGGCCGACACGGCGGTCGATTTCCCCGCGCCGCTGTCTCCGGTCACCACCAGGGCCTGCCCGTTCACCTCCAATGCGCCGCCATGTATGGGAATTCGGCCCCGCTGCATCTGCAATATGCCAAAACAGCTGCCCATAATGAACACCCGCACAGATTCATCGTCCGCCCCGGGCTGCGGCTGCGCCACAATGGTGTTTCCGTTCCTTATCTCAAAGCAGGCGGGCTTTGCGTTAAACAGCACAAGCTGTGGCGTCTGGCGGCAAAACCACCATTTTTTTGCAGCCCCAAAATATTGCGTATGTGGCGATTTGCTCGGGTCGATGGATAGCGGCCCTTTTAAAATCCGCACATCCGGCACTGCAAAATCGTCCTCCGTATCCACCACGTCTGCCTCCGGCAGAGGGATGTCCGATTGGACCACCAAATCAAAAACTTTGTATCGCTTTGGCAAGCGGCCACCTCTCTTCTCACACAGGCATACGCCCATATGCCCCAGTATACTATCAATACCTGCCACATAGCAATCCCGCGCAGGCATCTCTATAGCCATTTGAAATCACTTCGTCCGTGTTGAAACCCAGCAAGGTGGCTGTGTGCGGTTGCTTTCAAGCATCTGCCACTGGCATTCTTTTGCGCAGCCGCAACAGATAAAACACGGCCTGCATTCACACGGTCCAGCGGCAGTTTCTCCAGGAAAACTGCTCGTCTGTCACAGGTTTTCAGCCGGGCATGCCCCCATGTGACCGGCCTGTTACCGCCACTTTTTATAATGGACCCAGCATTTGACATGCCGGCTGGTTTTTTCGTTCGCCCCTGAAAAAGCAGCTTACACAGAAAAAAAGTTTACGAATGGCCCATAATGCTGTATTGTATAAAGAGTATGGGGCAATACACATTGCATTTTTCGGGAGGGTAGCCGTATGGCGGTTGTCAAACTCATCAAAAAGCTGGATGTCACCGACCTTGCCGGTGAAAAAGCCATGATCGATTTTGAAAGCGGAAATTATTTTTTGCTGAAAGGCGCCGCGAATGAGATATGGGACTTGATACAGCAAGAGACCACAACAGACAAAATCGTTGCCGGGCTTTTGGCAGTATATAATGTGGATGAAGAGGAGTGCCGCCGAACCACCGAGCAGTTTTTGCACACCCTTGAAAAATATAAATTTATTGAGCTCTCCTGAATATACAAAGATGAATCCATTTAAACTCATATCCAACTTTATTTTTCATAACAACGACAAATGGCTCACCATTCAGGCGCTTTTCTTCTCGGCCCAAATGCGGGCCTTGCTTCGTTTTGTGCCCATTGCCCGGCTGCACCCCTATCTGGGCGAGCAAGGTGAAGAAAGCCCCAGCGAGCCGCTTTGCCATGCGGACCTGCGCACCGCTTCCCATATCTCTATCCGGGTGAACCGGGTGGCCAACCGCACACCCTGGGAAAGCAAATGCTTTGTGCGGGCACTGGTGGCGCAAAAGCTGCTTCGAAAATACGGCCTTTCCTCCACGCTGTACCTGGGCGTGGGCAAGGACGAAAACCAACAGATGGTGGCCCATGCCTGGATCCGCAGCGGCCCACATTGCATCACCGGCGAAGACGAGCGTGACTACGCCGTGGTTGCGCGGTTTGCAAAATATCCTAAGCATCACCCTGCGGCAAAATGATCCAAAAGGTGCTGCCGGCACCCGGGCTGCTTTCACACCACACCCGCCCGCCGTGCAGCTCCACTATTTTGCGCACGATGGAAAGCCCCAGCCCGCTGCCGCCGGCCTTCTGGGGTGTTCTTGCATCAGACACCTTGTAGGTGCGCTCAAAAATCAGGTCCAGCTGGTCGGGCTCCATCCCTATCCCGGTGTCCCGCACATACAGCGCCGCGCCCTCTTCGGTGGCTTTGCACCCGATGGTTATCTCGTCTCCCTCTTCTGTAAAGCGCAACGCATTGTCATATAAATTGTCCAGCACGCGCACCAAGGCGTTGGCGTCTGCCACGGCCCGCACCGACACCGAAGGGTCCACCTCGCAGCCGATGCGCCGTGCTTCGAACCGGCTGTCTGCCTCTTGCACCACGCTGTACTCCTCTGCAAAGGCCACCAGGTCCACTTCAGCTTTTGAGAGGTTGAAGCCCGGCAGGTCCAGCGAGATCAAATAATGCAATTCAGTGATCAAATGCTCCAGGCTTTTTGTGCGCCTGTCCATAATGTCCAGCAGCGTCAGCCGCTCTTCCGGCGTCAGGTCCTGGTTTTCGCGCATGGTGTCCACCGCGCTGCGCAGGGCACTTGCCGGCGCACGCAAATCGTGCGAGATGTTGGCCAACGTCTCTGAACGTTTTATCTCTGACAGGCGCAGTTTTTCATTCGCCTGGGCCAGCTCCTGGTTTGCCAGCAGCAGTTTGGCCGACAGCTCCTCCACCGTTCCGATGGCCGGCTTCCGGTAGGCATCCTTTTTCACGGTGTCTCCCACAGGTGCCTCCTCTCAGCGTTTTGCCCGGTCGATGAATTTATAGCCTTTGGACCAAACCGTCTCGATCATCCCGGATATATCGATGGGTTTCTCCATCTTTTTTCGCAGCCGGCTCATGCTCACCATCATCACCCGCCGGTCCTCCGGCTGGTAGTATCCCCACATTTGGTCGGCAATTTGCTCAAAGGTCACCAATTCGCCCACATGGGTCGCCAAAAAATACAGCAGGTCGTATTCCCGGTTCGAAAGCCCCAGGCTCTCACCGTCGCAAAAGGCCTGGTGCGCCACGATATCTATCTCCAGCGGCGGGAACGACAGGTTGCTCAGCTGGGGCTTGGCCGCCGCCCGGTGCCGCCGTATATTGGCGGCCACCCTGGCCTCCAGCTCTATCAGGCTGCAGGGCTTTGCAATATAGTCGTCCGCCCCCAGCATCAGCCCTTGCACCTTGGCTTTTTCGTCCAGCTTTCCTGTTAGAAATAACACAGGTACGTTTTCTGTTTTTCTAAGTTCCTCTAAAAACGCCATGCCGCCCATGCCGGGCATCATCACGTCCAGCACCACACAGTCCGGGCCGAACCCGGCCAGTTGGCGCAGGCCCTCTTTTCCGTTGCTGGCCGTCCTCACCTCGTAGCCTTTTTTCACAAAATACTTTTTGTTGATCGCCAGCACTTCCCTGTCGTCATCCACCATCAACAGTTTATCCATCTCACCACTCCTGCCGGCAGCCTATGGCTTTTGGCCTTCCTCACGCCTCTTCTCATTTATCCAACAATATTGTATACTGGTTCAGGCCCTTTTGGCAAGGCAATAACCAACACGCGAGGTGCACCCAACATGAAACTAAACGTATCTTTCAAGCTGGTTCAAATGGAAGACCGCCTGTTCGCCCTGCCCGCAGAGGGCATCAAAGAAGGTGGGCCGCCCGCCTTTGCCGTTAACGAAACGGCTGCCCGGCTTTTACACCTGCTGCACGAGGAGACCTCGTTCGAGGCGGCCCTTGACGTATTGGAAGCCGAGTATGATGTGGAACGCGCCCAGCTTTCCAACGACATGCGGGACTTTGTCAGCGCATTGGATGACCTCGGGCTTTTGGACAACACATAAATCCATGCTGCGTTTTGATACAACGCCTCGGAAAGGGTGCCTATGGGACGGCTGATACGTTTTTTCAAGAACTGGCGGCGCCATCTTGGCGTCTTTTCGTGGCTTGGCCAACACACAAAGCCCTTCATCCGCTCTCTGATGCTTTTGCTTTTGCTCAACGCCATCACCTCCGCCACCAGCGTTGGGCTCAGCATCTTTATAAAATTCATCACCGATAACGCCACCAGTGGCAAAAGCTTTACCGGCTCCATTTGGCTGTATGTGGCACTGGTCCTTCTGTCCATCATCGTGGGCATCCTGCTCAATATCTTCGGCACCATCATCAACGAACGGTTCTCTTTCGGCATTCGCGCACGCGTTTACGACTCTGTGCTGAAAACGTGCTATGACAAGATCTCTGCCTATCACAGCGGCGACCTCGTCACCCGCCTCACCAGCGACATCGACATTGTGGCCACGGGCATCGCCGAGGTCATTCCCTCGGTTTTCTCGCTGCTCATCACCTTCATCATCGCCTTTATTGCCATGGCCGTTTTCGACCTGGGCCTTGCCGTTTTCGTGTTGGTTTTGGCGCCCATTGGCGCGCTTGTCAGCATTTTTATGGGCAGGAAACTGCGCCCGCTGCAAGTGAAAGTGCAAGAGAGCGAGAGCGCCTATAAATCCAGCCTGCAGGAGACCATTGCAAACCTGGTGGTGGTCAAGGCTTTCGACGCGCAGGAAGAAGCCGGCAAACGCCTTGGCGTTCTTCGTAACCAACGCCTTTACTGGCTGATGAAACGCCAGAAGATACAGGCCGTTTCCACTGCTTTGCTCACGGCTTCCTTCCAGTTCGGCTATGTTGCCGTCATCGCCTGGAGCGCTTTTCGCCTCTCCACCCAAGGCATCAGCTTTGGCACCATGATGATGTTTTTAAACCTGGTGCCGCAGATCCAGGCGCCCCTGATGGGACTGTCCAGAATGATTCCCCGCCTGGTTTCTATTTTGGCCTCTGCCGGCCGTGTCATCGAGGTGGAGGCGCTGCCTCAGGAGGACCTGCACTGCCCGACCCTTCAGGAAGGCAACCTCTCTTTGCAGGTAGAGGATATCAGTTTCGGATACAAGGACACCCCGGTGCTCGACCACCTGGACCTCTCGGTCGAAAAGGGAGATTTCGTTGCATTGATGGGCGATTCCGGCATCGGGAAAACAACGCTTATTCGCCTTTTAATGGCATATTACCAGCCCTGGCAGGGCGCCATTCGCCTGATAGATGACAGCGGAAGCCCCACCGACATAACGGCCGGCTGCCGGCGCTATTTTGCCTATGTGCCGCAGGGCAACACCCTGATAAGCGGCACCATTGCCGACAACCTGCTGATGGGCCGCCCGGATGCCACCGAGGCGGAGATGTGGGACCTGCTGCGCGTGGTGGCGGCCGACGACTTCATCTCGGCCCTGCCCGACGGCCTTCACACCCCGCTGGGCGAACGCGGACTCGGCCTTTCAGAGGGCCAGGCCCAGCGCATCGCCATCGCCCGCGCCCTCATCAAAAATGCGCCGCTGCTCATCCTGGACGAGGCCACCAGCGCCCTGGATGAAAAAACCGAACGGGCCGTGTTGCAGCACCTGCAAACCCACCAGCCCCGCCCCACCTGCATCATCGTCACCCACCGCACCTCCATTTTGCCCTACTGCAACCGCCGCATCCACATCGAAAACGGCAAGATCGTGGAATCCCCTATGCCGTGAAGCTGGCCAGTATGTTTTTAAGAACAGCACACAGAGAGCCGGGTTGCTTTGTCAGCAACCCGGCTCTCTGTGCGCTGTTCTGCGCCCCAAAAGAAAGATGAAGAAAACAATCAAAGCCCATGCACCGTTCTGCCATCACACCTCAAAATAGGCACAGATGGCCCGGTAATAGCACTCGGCCGCCTTTTGGCACCCGCTCTCTGTGCCAAACGCCTGCACGTCGCCTTCGTTGGTGATATAGCACTGTTCAGCCAGCACCGCCGGGCAGCTTGCGCGCTCCAGTATGCCAAAGCTTTTGTCGGTATACACGTTGGTGTCGCTCACTTCGCGGTACATTTTCTCATAGCTTCCATCTTTTTGCTCGATATAATACAGGTAGCGCACCCCATTTTCGCCGCGCATGCCGCTGCCCGCGCTTTGCATCTCCGTGGCCAGCAAGGTGGCAAATTGCAGGCTCTGCTCGTGCCCGGCGCGGCCCGGCGGCGTCGGGAAGCATTCGAAGCCGGAGGAATTGTAGACGGGGTCGGTGTTTCCGTGCACCGAGAGCAGCAGCGCCGCACCCGCCTCTTTTGCCAGCGCCACCCGCTCGTCTATCGTGGCCCCGGCACCCAGCTCTCTGCACAGCACCGGCGAAAAGGAATCGTTCTCCTGCAGCAGCTTGTATAGATGCGCCACGGTGCCCTCTGTCAGTGTGACCTCCTGAATGACGCCCTCGGCCCCTACGTCGTGGCCGCCGTGCCCGGCGTCCAGCGCGACCACATAGGGCGGCCCCGCGTCGTTTGCCGCCAATGGCGTCATCACCCTCGGCGAGACACCCGGTCCTTTGCCGGCATTTGCGCCACCAAGAAAAGTCGTTATGATGCCGTAAACCACCACGGCGGCGCCCACTGCCAGCGCCAAAACAAGCAAAAGCAATATCACGACCAAGGGCCGCCTGCGCCGACGGCGGCGTGCGCCCCCGTATTCTGTCGGCCGGGCATTCTGGCGGTTATCGTTATAGGCTTGCCGCATGGCCATCTCCCTTGCCCGCCGCTTTCAGGCGGGCTTTCATCGTGTGTTGTTTGCCGGCGTCTTCCGCCCATTTCATACTTTTTCATGGGCTTTGTGCCAGTATAAGGTGGCTTTGTATCAAAGATGTATCTTGCCGTGCCCGGGCTTTCCGCCTGGCTAGCCCGGCTGCAAAAACAGGCTGATGCCCCCATACTCCACCACGTTCAGGTGGGCCACAAAGCCCGCCTTTGTGTTCTCTTTCGCCAGAGACAGAAACACCGAGGGGTCGCTGGCGTCCAGCCATTCCGCGCTTTGCCGCGGCACCCAATCGTCCATGTTTCCCAAGCCGACCCACGCCAAATAGTTGTCCAGGTAATCCTTGGGCTGGATATTCCGCAGCTCGCTCATGATAAACAGCGCCTCTTCATTAAAAGAGTAATAATAGAATTCCGTGATCTTCCCGGTGCGGCTCTCTTTGGTCATGCTCATGCTGAAGTCAATGGGTCCATCCACGTCCCAAATACCAAAG
>JBFXKS010000083.1:0-7215 GCA_050173515.1 Oscillospiraceae bacterium
AGGCCGCCGGCCACCTTGTAGCCGCTGTTTTCGCCGCCAAACTTGCCGCCGGCGTGCAGCGTGGTGAACACCACGGTGACCGCCGGGATGCCCACCTTGGGCTGGATGCCCACCGGGATGCCGCGGCCGTCGTCCACCACCTCCATGATGTTGCCGTCTTTGATGGTGACCGAGATGTGCGAGCAAAAACCCGCCAGCGACTCGTCGATGGCGTTGTCCACGATCTCGTACACACAGTGGTGCAGCCCGCGCGGGCCGGTGCTGCCAATGTACATGCCCGGGCGCTTGCGCACGGCCTCCAGGCCTTCCAGCACCTGGATCTGGCTGCCGTCGTATTCGTTCTGAGACTGGGTCTGGGTCACATTTTCCTCTGCCATGGAATCTCCTTCTTTGCTCTGCCTTCTCCAAGGCCGGTCTTTGCATATTATAACATTGGTATGTAGATATGTCGGTTTTTACAGGCCCTGCAGCGGGGCGTTGCGGCCTGCCTGGTTGTCCAGCCGCTTTTTCAGCGTGGGCGCCGATATCTGGCTGATGAACAGGCGCCCTTTGTCTTGCCAGCCGGCGCGCCCGGGCTCTGCCGCCGGGCTGACCACCACGAAGCTTTTGGGCAGCTCGGTGGACACGTTCACCACCTGCCCGGCTTTCTCGGCCCGGGCCAGAAACTCCCGCGTGCGCTTTTCCAGCGAGGCGGTGTCCAGGTCGAACACGCCGACGACATCGGCGATGTTCACCAGGGTGTCTTGCCCCAGGTGCAGGAACATGGCGGCCTCCTTTATGGCAACACGGCGCCGTTTTGCACGTGCACCACGGTGCCGGCGGTGCGGCTGAAAGCGGTGGCATCGCAGGTGGTCACAAAGCTTTGCCCCGCGCCCATGTGGCCCAAAAGATAGGCCTGCCGCGTCTCATCCAGCTCGCTGAGCACGTCGTCCAAAAGCAGCACGGGGTGCTCGCCCGTCACCTGCTGCGCGGTGGCGGCCTCGGCCAGCTTCAGGCTGAGCACCGCGCTGCGCTGCTGGCCCTGGCTGGCAAACTGCCGGGCGCTCTGGCCCGCCAGCAGCACCTCGAAGTCCTCCCGCTGGGGCCCGGCGGTGGCGTGCCCGGCCCGAACATCCGTGGGGCGGGCGGCGGCCAGCACCTCGGCCAGGCCGCCCGGCTGCGCGCTGGGCAAAAAGGCGATGGCCAGCGCCTCGGCGCCACTGGAAAGCTCGGCGTAAAAGCGCTCAGCGGCGGGGCCTGCCTGCTGCAGGTACTCGGCCCTGCGCCGGGTGATCTCGCCGCCGGCGGCCACCAGCGTCTCGTCAAAGGCGTCCAGCATGCCGGCGGCGTCGGGGATGTCGTGGTAGTGGCGCAGCAGGGCGTTTTTTTGAGACAAGGCCCGGGTGAACCTGCGCAGGGTGGCCACATAGCCGGGGTACAGCTGGCACAGCGCCGCGTCCAGAAAGCGGCGGCGGCCCTCGGGCCCGGCCTTGATGAGGCTGAGGTGGCCCGGCTCGAACACCACCGCGGTGAAGTGCCCGGCTATGGCCGTGGCCCGGCCATAGTCCACCCCGTTGATGCTGGCAAATCGCCCGCGGCGCGGGCGCTCGGCGCCTTCAACCGTGATGGCGATCTCCTGCTGGCGGCCACCCGAAAGGCAGCTGCCGGTGACGTGCCCCTGCCCTTCGCCGTGGCGCACAAGGTCCTGGTCTTTGGCCCCGCGGAAGCTTTTGCCGCCGCTGAGCAGATAGATGCACTCGAGCAGGTTGGTCTTGCCCTGGCCGTTCGCCCCGGCTATCACCGTGAGGTGGGCGTGGGGCGCCAAGTGTGCCAAGGCGATGTTGCGGCAGTTTTGCACCGTTAACGCATCCAGCCGCATAGGCCCCTCCGCCCGTCTTCGTCGTTAATCCAATTATAGCAAAAAAAGATGAAAATCCCGTGATAAAAAGCGTGTAAAAAGGGATTTAACGAACGATTTTAAAGGATTTTTCTGGATTATTTAAAAATGAAACAACGTCGTTTTCTTTCAGCTTTTTGCCGCGCTGAAGGCAGGGCTCACCGTTCACCAGCACGCCGCCGGCCTGAATGATGCGCTTGGCCTCGCCCCCGGTGGGGCAGGCCCCTGCAAACTTCAAAAGGGCGTCCAGCTTGATGCATTCGGTGTGGATGAGCACGCGCTCAGTCATTTTTAAAGCGCACCGGCAGCACGAGGAACAAAAAGTCGTCGCCCTCGGCGGGCAATATCTTCACCGGGGACAGCGGCCCGCTCACCTCGATGACCACGCGGTCGCACCCGCTGTTGCGCAACGCGTCCAGCAGGTAGCGGTAGTTGAAGCCGATCTCCACCACGTCGCCCTCGATGTCGGCAGGCAGGCGGTCGCTCACGCGGCCCAGCGGGGTTTGGCATTTGATGTCGATGCCGTCGCCAAAGGTGATGCGCAGCGGGTTTTTCAGCCGCTCGGTGATGATGACGCTGCAGCGCTCGATGGCGCGTTCAAACTCGGGCACGTCCACCACCACACGGGTCTTGTAGCCCTCGGGCACCACGGTTTTATAGTTGAGGAACTCGCCCTCGATGAGGCGGCTCATCACCACATAGTTTCCGCCGGAGAAAACGGCATAGCGTTTGTTGGCGTCCACCTGGATGTTCTCGCCCGAGTCGCCCATCAGCCGCGCCACCTCGGCCGCAGTTTTGGCCGGCACCACCAGGTTGATCTCACGGTCGGTGGCCACAGGGTGCCGCGTGATGGCCAGGCGGAAGCCGTCCAGCGCCACCACGGTCACCTCGCCCGGCTCGATGGCAAAAAGCTCGCCGGTGTGGGCGGGTTTTTTGTCGTCGTTGGACACGGCATACAGCGTCATGCCGATCATGCCGGCCAGCTCTGCGGCGTCTATCTCAAAGGCAAAGTCGGCGCCGGGGGCGGGCAATTCAGGGAAGTCGCCTGCGCTCATGCCCATGATGTCGTATTCGGTGATGCCGCCGGTGATGTGGGTGGAGAGGGTATCGTCACTCTCGATGGAGACCTCGGAAGAGGAGAGGCTGCGCAGCATATCGCCCAGAAGCTTGGCGGAGAGGACGATCTCGCCCGGCTCGGTGACATTGGCCTCCAGCGTGGTGGTGATGGCCATCTCAAGGTCATATCCGGTGAGCTCCAGCTTGAAGCCTTCGGCTTTTAAAAGGATGCCCTGTAACACAGGAATGGCAGAGGCGGCCGTCACGGCGCGGGACACCCCCGCCACTGCCTCTGCCAGCGTTTTTTTATCGCAAGTAAATTTCACCCTGCTGCCCCCGCTTTCATAATAAAGAAAATGGTGTTGATCAACGAATGGTTTATAAAATCACTTATACAAAAAAACATAATAGTAGCAGTAGTAGGGGTGGTGGAATGTGTGGAAAGAACGGGAAATGCCTTTTGTGGCAGGGGTTTTTGAAAGGCACGGGATGGTGGGAACTTGGTGGAACAAATGGTTGAATGATGAAGGACAGGGAAAGGCGGGAACCCTTTGGGGAAAGAAAAGGGTTAACAACTAAAAAGATGTTGAAAAAAGGTGTTTTAATTCCGCACGTTTTTGATGATGTCTTCGACGAGCTCACGGATGTGGGTGTCCGTGCTCATTTTCTGGGAGATGGTATTACAGGCGTAAACGACGGTGGAATGGTCTCTTCCGCCGAACTGGGTGCCGATTTCTTCCATGCTGATGCCGGTGATCTCGCGCACGCAATACATGGCCACCTGCCGCGCCGTGCTGATGTTGGCGCTGCGCTTGCGGCTGCGGATATCCTCCGGCGAGACCGAGAAGGTGCGCGCCACCTCGCTGGTGATTTTTTCAATGGTGACCGGCAGCGGCTGGGTCTCGTTCAAAATGTCTTTGATGGCATTTTGGGCCGCGCCGATGACCGGCTGGATGCCCTCCAGCAGGTAGTAGGCGTTCAGCTTTTTAACGGTGCCCTCCAGCTGGCGGATGTTGTTTTTCAGACGGTTGGCGATGAACTCCGCCACGTCGTCCGGCAATTCCAGGTTCAGCAGGGCGGCCTTGCGCCGGATGATGGCCACGCGCGTTTCAAAGTCCGGCGGCTGGATGTCGGCGGTGAGGCCCCACTCGAACCGGGTGCGCAGGCGGTCGTCCAGGCTTTTTATCTCGCGGGGCGGCCGGTCGCTGGCCAGCACGATCTGCTTGCCGGCGTTGTACAGCGTGTTGAAGGTGTGGAAAAACTCCTCCTGGGTGGACTCCTTGCCGCCGATGAACTGGACATCGTCCACCAAAAGGACATCCACGGTGCGGTAGCGGTCGTGAAATTCCGTCATGCGCTTTTCCTGGATGGCGGTGATGATCTCGTTGGTGAAGCGGTCGCCGTCCACATAGACGATGCGGAAGTCCGGGTGTTTTTGGGCGATCTCATACTGGATGGCGAAGAGCAGGTGGGTCTTGCCCAGGCCCGATGCGCCGTAGATGAACAGCGGGTTCCACGAGTGGGAGGGGTTGGCCGCCACACTGAGGGCCGCCGCGTGGGCAAACTTGTTGTTTTGGCCCACAATAAAGTTTTCGAAGGTGTAGTCGTAGCTGCCGCCGGAGAGCGCGGGCTGCTCTTTGGCGGCCTCCTCTTCCACGCGCAATTCGACCGAGACGTCGAACCCCAACAGGGACCGGAAGGCCTCGGCCAGCATGTCCAGGTAACGCTCGGCCAAAACGCCCCGCACAAAATCGGAGCGCACACCCACCACCGCGCTGCCGTTTTCGTAAGAGAGGGGCACGAGGTCGGCAAAGAAAAGGTCGTAGGTGGCTGGGGCAACCCGCTCTTGGCAGTAGGCCTTTACCGCGGAAAAAATCTCGACAAAAGAGTCCAATAAAAACACCTATTCCTCATTCGAAAGTGGTTTTTTGCAAGGGAAAAACGAAAAAAGAAGGCAGGATAAAACACCCTGCGTTCCAGCTTGGTTCACGGGAATAAGTATAGCATAAAAGCCGGCGCAAGGCAACAGTTTTGAACGGGAGAAACGGCGCGGGGCCCGCGCCGACAAACGGGCAAAAAAAGACGGAAAAACAGAGGAAAAAAAGAGAGGATCTGCACAGGGACAAGTGGCCCGTGCCACAGGGCCGAGCACAGGCGGGCATCGGGTGGAACCGCGCCGCCAAAAGGCCAAAACGGGCCCGGCGAAAAAGGCGGGAAGAAAATAGGAGGGAATGGTTGACAAGGCAAAAGTCCTTACTGTATACTTATATTTCGCAGAGTTTGCCGCCGGGCCATATTTTTGGTGCCGCGCGCCTGCGAGAGATTTATGGATAGAACAACTTCGCCGCGGCGGGGTTTTGGAATTTGGAGGGAGAACGATGAAACGGACATACCAGCCCAAAAAGCGGCAGCGCGCCAGGGAGCACGGGTTTTTGAGCCGGATGCGCACGCGCGGGGGCCGGAAAGTGCTGCGCACGCGGCGCCGGAAGGGCCGCGCCAAATTGACCAACGCGTAAATGGCCAGTGCCGCCGGGAAAACGCCCGGCGTTTTGCCCCGAATCGTGAGGAGACCACGCGAGAGCGGGGGCTCCTCTTTTTGCAGTAGGCAAACAGCGGGGCGCCAAAAGAGGGATGGCTTTGAAACATCGGGCCCTTGAGAAAAACCGGGATTTTGTTCGGGTGTACCGCCGGGGCAAAAGCTTTGTGCACCCGCACGTGGTGGTGTATGTGAACAAAAACCGCCTGGGCATCACGCGGGTCGGCATCACCGCCAGCAAAAAGGTGGGCAATGCCGTGGTGCGTAACCGCGCACGGCGGGTCATCCGCCATGCGCTGGCCGACGTGCTGCCGCCCGAAGTGGGCGGTGTGGACCTGGTGTTTGTGGCGCGCGGGCGCACGGCGGGGCAAAAGAGCCATGCCCTTTCGCCCACGCTGAAAGCGCTGCTGGTGCGGGCCGGGGTTTTGCCAAAGGCGCCAAACGGCCGGGAAGGCCAACGATGAAACGGGTATTGCTGGCCCTTTTGAAAGGGTATAAAAAGCTGATGTCCCCGAGGCTGGGGAACAACTGCCGGTTTCTGCCCACCTGCTCGGAGTACGCGATGCAGGCCATCGAGACCCACGGCGCGGGCAAGGGCCTGCTGCTGGCCACCTGGCGGGTGCTGCGCTGCAACCCGTTTGGCAAGGTGGGCTACGACCCGCCGCCCGAAAAGGGCCGCTGGAAAAACCCCGAGCGCCGCCTTTTGAAAGAGCGCAGGCAAGCAAAGTCTCAACACCCGGACGCCGCCTGTGGGCACGGCCGGGACCAGAAAATAGAGGGTTAGGGCTTTTTGATTATTTGCCGCGTGAATGGGCGGCGGAATGGATGATGAGATGGGCATTTTTTCGATACTGGCCACACCGCTGGGCTATTTGATGAAATGGATCTACATGGTGCTGCAAAACTACGGGTGGACGATCATCGCGTTCACCTTCCTGATTCGCATCGCGATGTTCCCGCTGTCGCTGAAGCAGCAGAAGAGTACGGCGCGCATGGCGGCCTATCAGCCGTTGATCCAGGAGATCCAGAAAAAGTGGGCCACCGACAAAAACCGCCAAAACCAGGAAGTGCAGAAGTTCTACACGGACAACGACATCAAGATGAGCGCCGGCTGTGCCCCGATGCTGGTGAACATGCTGGTGCTGTTCGGCATGATCGCCGTGATCCAGGCGCCGCTGACCTATATTCTGCAAACGCCGCCAGAGCAGATCTCCAACGGCATCTATATCGTGGAACATTTCCGCCCGGAGCAGAAGATCACAGAGAACGCCTACACCCAGCAGTCCATTCTGATCGGCCAGATCAAAGAGGATCCGCAGCTGTTCATCGACGGCATCGAGCTGACCGACGACGAGGGCCTGGTGAGCCACGCCAGCATCGAGCCGGTGGAGATCGAGAAGATCAACGACTTCCGCTTCCGCTTTATGGGGCTGGACCTGGCACAGGCGCCATCGCTTTCCAACTGGGTCACGCTCATCATGCCCATTTTATCGCTGGTGACGATGCTGGGCTCACAGCTGCTCACCATGTTCACCAGTGCGCAGCAGCAAAGCAAGATGCAGATGTGGATCATGACCATCGCGTTCGGCGTGATGTTCGGCTTCTTTGCCTTCCGCGTGCCGTCCGGCTTCTCGCTGTACTACACCACATCCAACATCGTGATGGCTTTGCAACAGCTGATCTTGCGCAAGATCTATGACCCCAACAAGATCAAAGAGGAAGTTCTGCGCGAGCTGGAGGAACGCAA
>JBFXKS010000084.1:0-7190 GCA_050173515.1 Oscillospiraceae bacterium
CAGCAGCGCGTCGGTGGTCAACGGGGCATCGGGCGTGGAGTCCAGCCGGGTGCCGCCCGGCAAGGTTTCGATAGGCGCCTTCACCCCACCGCCCCCTTGTGCGCCGCGCCCGGCTTTTTATAACAACAAAGCGGACACGAAAACCGTGCCCGCAAATGGAACTATCACGCACAAAGCGCCAAATTGAAAAGTGCTCAGCTCTCCGGCGAGATGGCGTCCACCGGGCAGGCCCCCGTGCAGGCGCCGCAGTCGATGCAGGTGGCCGCGTCGATCACATACTGCGAGCCGCCGTCGGAAATGGCCTCCACCGGGCATTCGCCGGCGCAGGCGCCACAGGAAATGCAGTCGGAACTGATTTTGTAAGCCATGGAAAAACTCTCCTTCTTCATCTTGATTTCATCGCTTGGGCGGCAGGTGCCGTCCAGTTTTTATTCTACCACACTATCCTTATTTTTCAAGACCCCACGTCCAGCGATGCGCGGGCGGGAAATGGGCCGCCACCGTCAAACACTGGCCGCAGGCCCTTCCGCTGTGTCGTCTTTTTTGCCAGACTTTTTTTGGTCGGCCTTGCCCTGGCGGGGCTCGGCCTGCTCCGGCGTCACCGGCGCGCGCTTGCCGCCGCGGATGTATTCGCACTGGTCGCGGTGGTAGTACTTTGGCACCAGCTGCTCGGCGCTTTTGTCCAGCCGCACCCGCAGCATGCCGCTCACCAGGTTCACCTCGGTCACCGTGCCCAGGCCATCGGGCGTTTTCACCACGCTGTTCACCATGGGGGTGATCTTGCCCAGGTACTCGTAGGCGCTCTGCTCGTAGCCCAGGCAGCACATCAGCCGCCCGCAGCTGCCCGATATCTTGGTGGGGTTCAGCGAGAGGCCCTGCTCCTTGGCCATCTTGATGGACACCGGCTGGAAGGTCTTCAAAAACCGGCTGCAGCAAAACGGCTGCCCGCAAATGCCCAGGCCCCCCAGCATTTTGGACTCGTCCCGCACGCCGATCTGCTTGAGCTCGATGCGTGTGCGGAAGACCCCGGCCAGATCTTTCACCAGCTCGCGGAAATCCACCCGGCCGTCGGCCGTGAAGTAGAACAGGATCTTGTTACGTGTGTGGGTGAACTCCACGTCGATCAGCTTCATGGGCAGCGCATGTTTTTCGATGCGCTCCTCGCACAGGCGAAACGCCTCTTTCTCGTCCTCGCGGTTTTGCTTCATGCGGCGGATGTCGGCGTCGTCGGCCACGCGCACCACGGGCTTCAGGTCCTTGGGCACCACCGCCTCGGGAATGGCGTGCACCCCGCGCACCACCTCGCCGCACTCGCAGCCGCGGGCCGTCTCCACGATCACATAGGCCCCGGCCTCCACCTGCAGGGCGCCGGGGTCGAAATAATAGGTTTTTCCGGTGGGTTTGAACCGCACGCTGATGATCTTCTTCATATATCGTCCTTACTGCCTTCGCTGTTGTATTTTATCGCCTGTGCCCGCAGGCACCGGTGTTCCTGCCAACCCGTTCCTCTGCCCTTCATCATGCCCTGTGGCGCACGGTGCGCCGCCACGCCTACTCCGCCTTGCCGGCCTGCACCAAGTGCACCACCAGCGCCGCAAAAGTGACCTTGGGCGCCGCGTTGCCGCGCAGGGCTTTACGCGCCTCTGCCACCGGGCCCAGCAGCAGCGCCGCCACAGCGGGCGGCATGGGCGGCAGGCCCGGCGCCGTGTGGCCAAGCAGGGCGGCCTCCAGCACGCCTGCCACATCTCCCAGCAGCGCGTCGCGTTTCTCGCGGGCGTCCTCGGCCCTGCCTTCGTAACGTGCAAAAACCGCACCCAAGGCATAGGCGTCCTGCCGGGCGGCGGCCCCCGCCGCGGCCAGCGCGTCCTGCAAAAGCACCAGCCGTTCGGCATTTTCCAGCACCCGCAGGCCCAGCCCCGCGCGCCCGCCATACAGCACGGCCAGCAGCTGCGGCAGCTTCGCATCCGCCCCGGCGGGCAGCGCCTTTTCCAGCAGGGCGCGGCAGGTGTGCACCTCCAGCGCGGCCAGCGGGTACAGCGCGCACCGGCTGGTGATGGTGGGCGGCAGCAGCGCCGCGTCCCGCGCCGTTAAAATGAACAAGACCTCGCTCGGTGGCTCCTCCAGCACTTTCAGCAGGGCGTTGGCCGCCGGCGCGGCCATCTGGTGGGCATCGCGCACCAGCACCACCCGGCCCGCGCCGCCCAGCGACGACAGGTGCACGTCACTGCGCAGCGCGCGGATGCGGTCCACCGGGATCATGCCGCTCTTGCCCTCGCCGGCCACCGCCAGCACTTCGGCGCTCTCGCCGCGCAGCACCGCCTCGGCCGCGGCGCCGCCTGCCGGATACAACCAGTCTGCCGCAAGGCGGCGTGCGGCGGCGTTCCGGCCGCAGCCGTCCGGCGCCGTGAGCAGCACGGCGTGGGGCAGCGTGCCGCCTGCCAGGGCCGCCTGCAGCGCCGACACCACCGCGTGGTTGCCGGCCAATTGGTCCAGCATCATACGGCTATACTTTCACAAAGCGCTCAACGTCGGTGATGAAGATGGTGGCGCCGCCCACCACCACTTCCAGCGGCATGGCGGCGGTGACGCCCACGCCGTAGCTGGCGGTGCTGGGCACCACTTCCGTGCGCTGCTTGGAGTGCTCGGAGATGATGGCGATGCACTGGTCCACCTTCTCGTCCTCGGTGCCGATCAACATGGTGATGTTGCCGGCCAGCAGAAACCCGCCGGTGGTAGACAGGCGCGTAACGGCGAAGCCCGCCTTCACCAGCTCATGGTTCACCACCTTGGAATCGTCCTTGTTCACAATGGCTGTAATCAGTTTCATGGGGCTGCCTCCTTTGCCGCTTTCTGTGGTTTTATTCTACCACATCCACCGCCAAAATACCACCACGGCCAAGGGCCTCGGCCTGCGCTTCGCCCAGCACTTCGCCGGGCAGCACCACCGGCACCCCCGGCGGGCAGGGCGCGTGCAGCCCGCCCACCACCCGGCCCACCGCGCCTTCCACAGGCAGGCGGCGGTGCGGCGCCAGCAGCGCCTCGCGAATGCTCAAAAGGCGCTTTGGCAGCGCTCCGGCGTGCAAGGCATCCCGGCCACCGTCTTTTGAATGCGTGCTGTTATCGCACGATTTCCCTTGATTTTTCCCTGCGTCCTGCTTTAATTGCTCAATCACGGCTTCCAGCTGTGCGAAATCCGCCTCGGTATTGTAGGGGCTCGCCATCAGCACGATGCAGCTGCCGTCCGCCCACTCCGGCGCGATGCCCGCCGCCTTCAGCCGCGCCATCGCCTTGCCATAGCTCAGCCCGGCTGCCGCCGGGCACAGGCACAGCCGCAGCGTGTCGTCGCAGGGCAGCAGCAGGGCGGCGGCGGGGCGCGCGGCGCGCGCCAGCCGCCGGGCCGCGCCGTCGAAGTCCGGGGGCGCATCCAGCAGCTGCCCGGCCGCAAGGTCCAGGCTCATCAGCACCGGGTAGGCCGGGCTGGTGGAGCAAAACAGGTTCAGCGCTTCGCGCCCCGCATCGGCCAGCGTTTTGTCGCGCAGGTGCAGCAGCGCCGCCGGTGTCAGGCAGGGCAGCGTTTTGTGGGCAGAGTCCGCGCAGGCGTCGGCGCCCAGCGTCAGCGGGTGGCGATCCGGCGCGCAAAACCGCAGGTGAGCGCCGTGGGCGTTGTCCACCAGCAGCGCCGCGCCATTTTCGCGGCACACCGCGGCGATGCCGGCCACGTCGGCCATGCGGCCAGTGTAGTCCGGGCTGGTGATGTACACCGCTTTATAGCCGCTCGCCCGCAACGCCGCGGCGATGTCCTGCGGCTGTGGGCGGCCCGCGCGCAGCGGCACCCAGTGGGGCGCCGCATCCAAAAAGGCCAGCGCCCGCACGGCGGCCACATGGCAGCCCCGGGCCATCACCACGCCGCCGCCCGCCGGCACGAACAGCCGCAGCATGGCCTGCACACAGCTGGTGGCGCCAGAGGCGGAGTACAGCGTGGCCCCGCTGCCATAGGCCCGGGCCATGTTGCGCTGGCTCTCGGCCAGCGGGCCGGCGGGGTGCGCCAAATCGTCCGCGCCCTCTATCTCGGTGAGGTCGTAGGCCAGCAGCGGCCCAAACGCCGGAATGGCCGCCGGATTGCCCTTGTGCCCCGGCACAAAAAACCGGGGCCCTCGGGCCGCCAGGGCGGCCATCGCGTCATAAAACGGGGTGTTCATCGGTTGCGGTTCTTCCAGTTGCGGCGGTTCTGCGCAATGCGTATCTGGTCGCGCACCGCCTGCACCATGGACTTGCCGAAGAAGATGGCGTAGTTCAGCAGCGAAAACGCCAGCGACACCAGCAGGTACAGCCCGCCCATGGGCGAGGCGATGAACTGGAAGATGAGCTGCAGCGCCATCATGGCGGCGTAGAACAGCGCCAGCCACTTGGCCTTCAGCGGGATGATGAAGAACAGCATGAAGGTGGTGTCCGGCGCGATGGTGGCATAGGCCAGAAACAGTGAGAGGTTCAGGTAGCTGTTGGTGCCCACCCCGGTGATGAACATGGCGGCAATGGCCCCCAGCATGCCAAACAGATAGTATACATTGAAGCGGAAGCCGCCCCAGGCGCCCTCCAACAGGTTGCCCATCATGTAGTAGAAGTAGAGCGAGATGAGCAAAAAGATGGTTTGCCCCTGCGGCGGCACGAACACAAAGGTGACCAGCCGCCACACCTGCCCGCGCAGCACGGCCGCGCGGTCCAGCGTCAGCCAGCGCGTCACGCTCATACCGGCGGAGTTTGCAAACATCTCCACAAAGAACAACACGGCCATGCCCACCACGATGACGGTCATCAGCCGCCGGATGTAGTAGCGCCCAAATTTATACTCCAGCTTGTAAAGCCACCTCATCAAAAACCGCCTTTCTGCATGCGCCGCGCCCGCCGTGCGCCATCGAGGGCCCACTCTACCACAAAAAAGTGTTCATCCGATGGAAAACGGCAAAGCTTGTTAAAGCATGCCACCATTGTAGCAAAGCTTTTGGTGCAGTTCAACAAAAAGTAGAGTCGTCTTTTCATGTCACGCCACAGGAATTGTTTTCAAAAACGGGTCTCGCCGGGACTTTTTAACACTTTCAACAGAGTTTTCAACAGCCGCGGGGCACCTCGCCCTATACAAGCGGTATTTTTCAAGGGGCTGGGAAAATTTTTAGAGATAATTTTGCGAACAAATATTTGTTCAACATGCCAAATCGAACGACAAAATCACCCACATTTTGAGTAGCCACAGCTGCGGCAGATGACACAGCCGCCCTCGTGCTCGATGGCGCCCCCACAGTCGGGGCAGGCGTGCGCCGTTTTGCCGGTGCGTTTGGGCCCGGCTTTCGTCGCGGGGTTTGCGGGCGGTGGCGGCGGCACGCCGTCGGTGTCTGCGGCGGCTTCCTCTGCCGCATCCGGCAGCGGGCCGCCCCCGGCCGGACGGGTCTGGGTCAGCGGCTCCGGGGCCAGGCGGGCGTCGGGGTCGCTTTTATAGGCCTCGATATAGTCGTTCACCTTCATCACCACTTTGGCAATGGCGTCCGGGCAGGAGGTGCAGCTCATGCCCGCCTGGCGAATGGTGGAAGGGCAGCGGATGCCCTTCAGTTGGGTGCACACCTCGCGCACGCTCATGCCGCTGCGCAGCGCCACACTGCACAGCCGGGCGGTGGCCTCGCTTTGCGACGGGCAGCCGCC
Source organism: Oscillospiraceae bacterium (assembly GCA_050173515.1). Classification (GTDB taxonomy): domain Bacteria; phylum Bacillota; class Clostridia; order Oscillospirales; family Ruminococcaceae; genus JAAYCI01. The sequence continues at coordinate 5,692 of JBFXKS010000084.1, forward strand.
CGCCTTGCCGGTGCTGGTGAACACCTCGCAGATGCCGTTTTCGTCGTAATTCACCGTCACATACAGGTTGCCGCAGCCGATCTTCATGCGCTCGGTGAAGCCCGAGGTGATGGCCGGGCGGGGCCGCGGCGTGATCTGCCCGTAGGGCTGCAGGTTGTCGGGCATGCCGGCCAGCACGCCGCCGGGGTCGGGCACGCCGGCCTCGTTCGTCGCGCCGATGTTCAGCACCTGGCCTTCGCGGCTGCCGTCGCGGTAGATGGTGACGCCCTTGCAGCCCTCGCGCCAGGCCAGCAGGTACACCTCGGCCACGTCGGCGCGGGTGGCCGCGTGCGGGAAGTTCACCGTTTTGGACACGGCGTTGTCGGTGTGCCGCTGGAAGGCGGCCTGCATCTGGATGTGGGCCAGCGGGCTCACGTCGTGGGCACACACGAACACCCGGCGCAGCGCTTTTGGCAGGGCCTCGATGTGCGCGATGGTGCCCTCGGCGGAGATCTGGCGCATCAAATCGTCCGAGTAAAGGCCCTCCGCCTTCAGCTTTTCCAGCAAAACGGGGTTGGCCTCAATCATCTCGGTGCCGTCCATGATGTTGCGCACGAAGGCATAGGCGAACACCGGTTCCACCCCCGAAGAACACCCGGCGATGATGGAGAGCGTGCCGGTGGGCGCGATGGTGGAGATGGTGGCGTTGCGCAGCGGCTCGCCGTCTTTGAAGATGGACTCTTCGAACAGCGGGAAGGCCCCGCGCTGCTGGGCCAGCGCCACCGAGGCCTTGCGCCCGGTGTTGGTGATGAAGCCCATCAGCCGCTCGGCCAGGGCCAGCGCCTCGGGGCCGTTGTAGGGCAGGCCCAGCATCAGCAGCAAGTCGGCAAAGCCCATCACCCCCAGGCCTATCTTGCGCGTGGCCTTGGTGGTTTTGTCGATGACCTCGATGGGATAGCTGTTCACGTCGATGACATTGTCCAGGAAATGCACGGCGTCCTCCACCGTCTGGTGCAGCAGGTCCCAGTCGATTTCAGTGCCGTTTTCGCCCAATTTTGTCATCTTCACCAGGTTGATGCTGCCAAGGTTGCAGCTTTCGTGGGGCAGCAGCGGCTGCTCGCCGCAGGGGTTGGTGGACTCTATGGGCCCCTGTGAGGGCACGGCGTTGTCGCGGTTCAGCCTGTCCAGAAAGATGATGCCGGGCTCGCCGTTGTGCCAGGCCGCGTCCACGATGGCATCGAACACCTCGCGGGCGTTCAGGTGCCCGGCCACCTCGCCCGAGTGCGGCGCGATGAGCGCGTATTCCTCGCCCGCCTGCGCCGCGGCCATGAACGCCTCGGTGATGCCCACGCTGATGTTGAAGTTGGTGATGTCGGCGTTGTCCTTCTTGCAGTCGATGAACTCGAGGATGTCGGGGTGGTCCACCCGCAAGATGCCCATGTTGGCGCCGCGGCGCGTGCCGCCCTGCTTCACCGCCTCGGTGGCCATGTTGAACACACGCATGAAGCTGACCGGCCCGG
>JBFXKS010000085.1:0-7127 GCA_050173515.1 Oscillospiraceae bacterium
CTTTTTGTGGGACGGCGCGGGCTGTATTTTGGCGGGCGGCTGCTTTGCCGCCTGCCTGCCGTTCTGCTTTTGGGCTTTTGGGGCCGGGGCCGTGGGCTGGGTGTCTTGCATGGGCCAGGGGTGGTCTTCCACCAGTGGCACGGCAAAGCCGATCAGCTTTTCGATGTCGACCAGGTACGGCAGTTCCTCGGCGCTGCAAAAGCTGATGGCGGTGCCGCCGTGGCCGGCGCGGCCGGTGCGGCCGATGCGGTGCACATAGGTTTCGGGGATGTTGGGCAAATCGTAGTTGATGACGTGGGACAGCTCGGCGATGTCCAACCCACGGGCGGCGATGTCGGTGGCCACCAGCACGTTCACCTTGCCGGCCTTGAAGCGGGCCAAAGCGTCCTGCCGGGCGTTTTGGCTCTTGTTGCCGTGGATGGCCGCGGCCTTGATGCCCTCGCGGGAGAGCTCGCGCACCACGCGGTCGGCCCCGTGTTTGGTGCGCGTGAACACCAGCGCACTGGTCACGTCGCTGCCGCGCAGCAGGTGCGCCAGCAGGCGGCGCTTGTTGGCCTTATCCACCTTGTACACCGTCTGGTCGATGCTCTCCACCGTGCTGGAGACCGGGGTGACGAACACCCGCGCCGGCTGGTGCAAAAGACCGTTGGACAGCTGGATGATCTCGTCCGGCATGGTGGCCGAAAAGAGCAGCGTCTGGCGCTTTTCCGGCAGGTGCTTCAGCACCCTTTTCACGTCCTGCACAAAGCCCATGTCCAGCATGCGGTCGGCCTCGTCCAAAACGAAGATCTCCACGGCGTCGAGGTGGACGTAACCCTGGCCGATGAGGTCGTTGAGGCGGCCGGGCGTGGCCACCAGAATGTCGATGCCACGCTGCAGCTGGGCCACCTGTGGGCCCTGGCCCACGCCGCCAAAAATAACGGTGGAGCGCAGCGGCAGGTGGCGGCCATAGGTCTCGAAGCTCTCCTGTATCTGCAGGGCCAGCTCACGCGTGGGCGTGAGGATGAGCGCGCGGATGGCGCGCTTGCCGGCCGGCTTGCGCGCCGAGAGCAGCTGCAGGATGGGCAGCGCAAAGGCGGCCGTTTTGCCGGTGCCCGTTTGGGCGCAGCCCAGCAGGTCCCGCCCGGCCAGCACCGGTGGGACGGCCTTTTCCTGAATGGGGCTGGGGCTTTTGTACCCGGCCTCGGACACCGCCCGAATAAGGGGCGGGATGAGCGAAAGTTCAATGAAATCCATGTAAAAGTATCCGTTCTCCCGCATTCAAAAGCGGGGTGTTGTTTGGCGGGATGGCCAGCTGCGGTACCCGCGGTAGACGCGATGTGCATGACGGCCGCGGAAGCCGGCACCTATTATAGCATATCCGGCCGTGCAAAAAAAGCGGGGCGTTGGGAATTGGCCGCGTGCTAGCCCAGCAGCCGCCAGATACAGCTGGTGGGCAGCAGGGTTCTGGGGTGGGCGGCGATGTCGGCCAGGGTGTGCGCGTCGGAGCTGGTAAGGATCTCCTGCCCCGGCGGCAGGCGGCCGGAATCCAGCAGTTTTTGCAAAGTGTGCTCGGGCCTGCGCACCTCATAGGCCTCGAACGGCAGGTCTTCCGGGGCAAAGCCCAGCACCGAGAGCAGCGAGGAGGTGTCCTTGTCCACGTGGGCGGGCACCGCAAGGCCGCCCACCTCGTCGCACAGGCGTTTCACGGCGTAGATGTCAAGGGCGACGGCGCTGGTGAGCAGCTTTTGCTCCTCGGCCAGGATGTTGTCGTCCTCGTCCATCACCAGCTGGCGGCCCCAGATGACGGGGTCGCAGGGGTAGCTGGGCAGGTGGCGGTAGAGCACCTCGTCCATCTCCAGCGCGGCGTTTACGCTTTGAAAATAGCAGAGCAGGTGGATCTCCTCGGCGGTGTTCACCTCGATGCCGGGCAGCAGCCGCACGCCATAGGCGGCACAGGCGCGCTGCACGGCGGGCAGGTTGCGCGCGGCGTTGTGGTCGGTGACGGCCAGCAGCTCGATGCCGTTCAGGCGGGCAAACCCGGCGATGTCGGCGGGGGTCATGGTGTCGTCGGCGCAGGGGGACAGCGCGGAGTGGACGTGCAGGTCATAGGTCATGGCGGCGCTCCCTTTTGGCCGGTGTGGACGGCTTACGGGGCCAGCCCGCCCGCCGTGGCGATGGCCAGCCCCGCGGCGAAGGCAGGCAGCGGTGTTTTGAATATGTTGACGTCCCGCTCGGCGGCCTTGGCGGCGGCGTCTTCGTCCAGCACGGCGTTTTCGCACAGGATGATGGCGGCGACGTCGGCCAGAGAGGCCACGGCCACCGCGTTGACGTTGCCCATGACGGTGCACCAGGCGCTGTTTTCGGGCGCGCGGCTCATGGCCCAGCTCAGCAGGTCGGCGCAGTACACCGAGGTCACTGCGCGCTCGCCGGCGCTGACGGCCTGCTGAAAATCGGGCAGTTGGGCGATGTCGGTGGTGTTCATGGCTGGCTCCTTTGTGCGTGGGGTTTGCTGGCTCAGGGGTTCTCACTGCCTTTTTTGGGGCGCGGGGCGTTCAGGCCGGCGGCCTCCAAAATGGCCTCCATCTTCTGGCGCATCAGCACCACGCAGTCGCCCAGCTGGGCGTCGCCGCGCACCACGTCCTCCGCAAAGGCCTCGCAGGTGGGTGCGCCGCAGCTGCCGCAGTCCAGCATGGGCAGTTGCTGCAAAGTTTCTTCAAGTATTGCATACTTATCGAAACTTTCCTCTGTGGTTTTGCCCAGCTCCATCACCGGCTCGTACTCAAGGTCGGTATTCCAGGTGAGGCAGGACGGCCAGCTGTTGCCCAGGTGGTTCAGGCTGACGGGCATGTAGCGCCGCAGCTTTTTGATCTTGGCCTTGGCGATGTAGGGGTTCTCCACCTGCAGCACGCCGCCCACACAGCCGCCGGCGCAGGCATCCAGCTCCACGAACTCCAGGTCCTGGAACTTGTCGTCCTCCAAGTCCTCCAGCACGCGGATGACGTTCTCGATGCCGTCGGCGGCGAGATAGGCGTCGGTGGACAAAAGCCCCGCGGCCTCGCCGCCGCTCTCGGCCCAGCCCAGCCCGATGCGCCCGCTTTGGGGCGGCTCGGTGTTGTGGGCTTTTTTCATGGCGGGCAGCAGCAGGGGGTAGATGTCCTTGATGGCCACGGCGCCGTCTATCTCGCTGGGGCCGGTGCCAATGGGCATGCGGATGGCCGTGACCTTGGCCGGGCAGGGCGTGAGGAAGATGCAGCCCACCTGATCACGCGGGATGCCGCCCGCCTCGGCCTCGTCCTTGGACATGCGGGCCGCCAGCTCCACCGGGGCAATGAGCGGCAACAGCCGTGGGATGAGCGAGGGAAAGCGCACGCGGATGAGCCGCAGCACGGCCGGGCAGGCGGAGGAGATGACCGGCTTGGGCAGCTTGCCCTCGTCCAGCAGCTTGCGGGTGGCGTCGCTCAGCAGCTCGGCGGCGCGGCCCACATCGAACACGGCGTCGAAGCCGATGTCCTGCAAGGCGGCGATGACGAGCTCGGGGTCCTCCAGGTTGTTGAACTGGCCGAAGAAGCTGGGGGCCATCAGCGCCACCTTGTAGGGGTAGTCGTTCACAATGGAGAGCGGGTCGGTGATGGCCTTTTTGGCGTGGTGCGGGCACACCCGGATACACTCACCGCAGTCGATACAGCGCTCGATGATGATGTTTGCCTTGCCGTCCCGCACGCGAATGGCCTCGGTGGGGCAACGCTTGATACAGTTGATGCAGCCCTTGCACTCGTCTTTGTCAAGGGTGACGGAATGGAAGAATTCTGACATGGCTATAGGGCTCCTTCGCCCGGGGTGGTGACGCGCATGAAGATGGTGGTGCCAATGCCCACGTCGGATTCGATTTCGAACACGTCGGTGTATTTTTTCATATTAGGCAGGCCCATGCCCGCCCCAAAGCCCAGGCTGCGCACCTCATCGGGCGCGGTGGAGTAACCCTCGCTCATGGCAAGGGAGATATCCTCGATGCCGGGGCCGGTGTCCACAAGGGTCATGTCGATGCCGTTGGGGTGCACGTTCACGTCGATGCGGCCGCCGTTGGCGTGGATGGCCATGTTGATCTCGCCCTCGTACAGGGCGATGGCGGCACGGCGCACCGCCTCGCTGGGCAGGCCCAGCTTTTTCAGGCGTGTCTTCAGGTCGGCGCTGGCTTCGCCCGCACGGGTGAAGTCGTCCCCGGGCACGGTGTAGTGCAGTTCGATGGTCTGCATGACGTACCTCTTTTATTCGGTTGCAGCGTGGGCCTGCTTTTAAAAACTGCCGGGTCGGGGCAGTTCTCCTGTTTAAAAAACAGACGCTGGGGTATTATGGGTTTAAGACGCCATGACTGTGGGGGCCGACGCACAAAAACAGTGGGATGGATTATTTAGCCGCGCAGCCCGGCGTCGTAAAGGCGGCCGCAGGCGTCGTACATGGTATACCGGGTGGCCAGCAGCGTGATGTGCATGTCGCTGGCCAGCTTCGTCACGGCGGCGTCCGGCCGCTTGCCCCGCACGAACATCACGCAGCAGATGTCCATCATGCTGGCTGTGCGCACTGCCTGGGGGTTGGTGAGCCCGGTGAGCAGCAGGGACTGGTCTTTCACAAAGGCCAGCACGTCGCTCATCATGTCGCTGCCGCAGGCCGAATGGATGTCGCGGTCCAAATCGGGCGCAGGGGTCAAAACCTCCGCATCCAAAATGCCTATGATCTCTCTGATCGTCATATATTCCCTCCCAAAGGCCGCAGGTGCCGTGTCTCTGGCCTGACGCAAAAACAGGGTCGGGTGCTGTGTGCCGGGCCATATAACCAGTATAATTCATCCTTAAAAGGAAGTAAAGGCGGGCGGGGCTTGTGCGGCCTGCGCAGCTATGATAAAATAGGCTGGAATGAAATGGGAACAAGAGGAGAAGAGACCGTATGTTTTACAGTGAACTGAACGTGCCGGGCGAGATACGCCGCGCGGTGGAACGCATGGGCTTCGTGGAGCTGACCGAGGTGCAGGAAAAGGCCATACCCCCGATGATGGCCGGCAAGGATGTGATAGCGAAAGCGCCCACAGGCACCGGCAAGACCTGTGCGTTCGGCATTCCGCTGCTGGTGGACTTGAACCGCAAGAGCGACAAGGCCCAGGCGCTTATTTTGGCCCCCACGCGGGAGCTGGCCCAGCAGATAACCGAGGACCTGCGCGATTTGGCGCACTTTTTGCCCGATGTGCGCATCGCGTGTGTGTATGGGGGCGAGGCCATCCAAAAGCAGTTCGACCAGCTGAAAAAGGGCCCACAGATCATTGTGGCAACGCCCGGGCGCCTTTTGGACCACATGCAGCGGCGCACCGTGAACCTGAATGGCGTGACGCGGGTGATTTTGGACGAGGCGGACGAGATGCTGGACATGGGCTTTTACAAGGACGTGCGCCGCATATTGGACGCACTGAAGAACAAAAAGCAGATGGGCATGTTCAGCGCCACCATCAGCCGCGAGGTGATGGACATCGGCTGGCTGTACCAGCGGGACGCGGTGGAGATCACCGTGCAGCCGGTGGAGGACTCGATGCCGCAGATCACCCAGTATTCGCTGGCCACCACCGGTCGCAACAAGCTGGCGGACGTGGCGGCCATCATCGTGGGCGAAAACTACGAGCGGGTGATGGTGTTCTGCAACACCAAGTACACCACGGCCATGCTGTCGAACCAGCTGGCCCGCCTGAACTTCGACGTGGACTGCCTGCACGGAGACCTCTCGCAGGCGGAGCGCAACAAGATCATGGGGCGCTTCAAGGAGGGCAAGCTGCGGGTGCTGGTGAGCACCGATGTGGCGGCCCGGGGCATCGACGTGGACGACGTGGACGCGGTGATCAACTACGATCTGCCACCCTCCAACGAGTACTATACCCACCGCATCGGGCGCACCGGCCGCGCGAAGAAAAAGGGCGTGGCGTACATTCTATACATGCCGGACGAGAAAAAGCGGCTGAAAGAGATGGTGCGGCTGACCCGCAACACGGTGATCCCGGTGCATCTGGACGCCCAGCAGCACCTGGTGCAGGGCGAGGCGCCCGGCGGCGAGGAAGAATAGAACGTAAAAACAGAGGATTCAGGCGTGCGGCACCTTTGGCCGGATGCCTGATTTTGTATAGCGGGCGGGCGCTGCGCGGCAAGCGGGCGCGCCCAAAGCGGAAGGCGAGCGGCGAATGAAAGAAAACAAGTACGACGAGGCACAGTTTTTCGAGGCATACAGCCATTTTCCACGCTCGGAGCAGGGGCTGGCGGCCGCCGGCGAGTGGCACGAGCTGGAAAAGCTGCTGCCCGATTTTAAAGGCAAACGCGTGCTGGACATCGGCTGCGGCTTTGGCTGGCATTGCCGCTACGCGGCCGAAAAGGGCGCGAAAACCGTGCTGGGCACGGACATCTCGCAGAAGATGCTGGCGGCGGCCCGCGAGAAGACCCCGTGCGGCAACGTGGAGTACCGCTGTGTGGCCATGGAAGACCTGGACTTTCAGCCACAGGCCTTCGACGTGGTGCTCAGCTCGCTGGCGCTGCACTACACGCCCGACTACGCGGGGCTGTGCGCGCGGGTGTGGCAGTGGCTGGCGCCGGGCGGCGCGTTCATCTTTTCGATGGAGCACCCGGTGTTCACGGCGCAGGGCACGCAGGACTGGTGCCATGGCGCAGACGGCGAGCGGCTGCACTGGCCGGTGGACCGATACTTCGACGAGGGCAGGCGCGACGCGGTGTTTTTGGGCCAGCCGGTGGTGAAGTACCACCGCACGCTGACCACCACGCTGGGTGCGCTGTGGCAAGCGGGCTTTGCCGTGAAGGCCGTGGTGGAGCCACAGCCGCCGGCCCGGATGCTGGCCGCGGCCGCCGAGATGCAGGACGAAGGGCGCCGGCCCATGATGCTGCTGGTGGCGGCCGAAAAGCCCTGAGATCGTGTAGCCAAAGAAAAAAGAGCGGGAACAGGGGCCTTGCCCTTTGCTGCCGCTCTTTTTGTATGTGTCTTGAGAATGCAAAACGTGGGAAAGCCCCGCGCTATTTTTTGGTGTTGCCGGTGCTGAAGCGCTCGCGCATGCTTTTGTTGAAGCCCTTGAGCTGGTCGTAGTTGTCCTCTTTCAGCGTGTTTTC
>JBFXKS010000086.1:0-7085 GCA_050173515.1 Oscillospiraceae bacterium
GGAACCTTGCGATGGTTCCGGACCTCCGCACGCCAGATGTCGCACGGCCTGTGAAACAGACAACAGTGCTTAACGACATGTCTGTTTCACCGCCGGCCGTGCCATTTAAGTTATGGGCGAAGACCTTAGACCTTGTTCTTGGTCCTTGACCGCTCTTCAGATGACCTGTGCCGTAAAAATTCCGAATGGTGTAAAGTACTGTTTCAGAATTTTAGGCACAGAGTACCTCTTGCCTGTGGCAAAGCCAAAAGCAGCCCTTCGGGCCCTAGAAATTGAAATACAGGAACGGGCTATACCCGCCGGCCACCATGTAGGCCACGCAGGCGGTGAGCAAAACGCCCAAAATCAGCCCGCGCACCACGGTGATGTGCTGCACCTTGTCGTAAAGCTTTTTGGGCAGTGTGGACGAGAACAGGATGCCGATGGCCAGCGGGCCGATGTAGTTGCGCGCGTAATACAGCGCGCCCACGCCGCCCTGGGGCACAAACAGCTTGTGGAACAAGGTGCCAAGGCTGACGCCGGGGTCGCTGCCCACAAACAGCGCCCAGCCCACCACCACGATGATGAGGGTGTACAGGTGGGGCCACACGCGGGCCGTCTCCAGCTTTTTCAGCAAAAAGACCTTCTCGATGATGAGGAAGGCACAGTAATACAGGCCCCAGAGGATGAAGTTCCAGTTGGCGCCGTGCCAAAAGCCGGTGAGGAACCACACGATGAAGATGTTGAACATCTGGCGCGGCAGGCCCTTGCGGTTGCCGCCCAGCGGGATGTAGACATATTCCTTGAACCAGGAGGACAGCGAAATGTGCCAGCGCCGCCAGAACTCGGTGATGGATTTGCTGATGTAGGGCAGGTTGAAGTTGTCGGGAAAGTCGAAGCCGAGCATTTTGCCCATGCCGATGCCCATCAGCGAGTAGCCGGAGAAATCGAAATAGATGTCGAGGGTGTAGGCCAGCATGCCCAGCCACACCAAAGGCGTGGAGGCGTTTTCCAGCCCGATGCCCGGCACGTCCAGCACGCCGCCGGCATATTGGCCGATGATGTCGGACCACAGCTTGTTCACGGTGTCGGCCACCAGCACCTTTTTGGCCAGGCCGAAGATGAACAGCGTGATGCCCTCGTCGATGCGATCGATGGTGACGCGGCCTTTCAAGATGTGCAGCCGCTCGTTCACGTCGGCGTAGCGCACGATGGGCCCGGCGATGAGCTGCGGGAACATGACCACATAGGCGCCGAAGTTGATGATGTTGCGCTCGGTGGGCACCTTGCGGCGGTAGAGGTCGATGGTGTAGCTCATGGTTTGGAAGGTGTAGAAGCTGATGCCCAGCGGCAGCACCAGGTTCTTCAGCAGCGGGATGCTGGTGCCGAAGAGGGCGTTCACATTGCCGATGAAGAAGTTGGAGTATTTGTAGTACACCAGCATGGACAGGCTGCCGATGACGGAGAGGATGAGGAACAGGCGGCGCAGCTTCTGGTTTTCGCCGTATTTGCCAATGAGCAGGCCGCACAGGTAGTTGATGAGGATGACGGCCAGCATGATCCAGAAGAACTTCACCTCGCCCCAGCAATAAAACACCAGGCTGCATAAAAGCAGCGTGGTGTTTTTCAGCTTGGGTGGGCTGACATAGTACAGCAGCAGCGTGATGGGCAGAAAGCGAAACAGGAACAGAATCGTACTGAAAAGCATGATTCAACCTCGTGTGTGAATGGCGTGTGGGCCCCGGCGTGCCGGGGCATGCCGCTAGTTGTCTGGGGTGAACTGGGCAAGGATGCCCGAGATGGCGTCGTTGAGGGCCTGATAGTCGCCGCTGGCAGACACGGCATAGATGAGCACGTTGCCGTTATAGGAGGCGCCGGCGTTCTGGGTGTGCTCCATCGCCTCGGCAAACTCGGCGTAGCGGTCGTCCACGCGGGAGTCGCGGAAGGCGATCATCTCGTCGGCCAAAGCCTCTTGCATGCCGTCCTTCACTGAGAACACGATGACGATGCCGCCGTCCTGCGAGGAGGTCTGGCTCTCCACGCCCACAAAGCTGTCGAACTTGCCCGGGTCCACGCCGCCGGCGCGCAGGTCCAGCTCGGTAACCGGGATGGTGGCCGAGATACCGGCGGCCTCACTGACGGTGGTGAGGATCTCCTCAAGGGCGTGGTCGCCCAGCGCGGGCTCGTCGGTGGAGGGGTCCTGCGCCGGGGTGGAGGCCGGTGTAGAGGCCTCTGACGGGGTGGAGGCGGGCGCCGGTGTGGAGGTGGCGGGCACCGAGGCCACAGAGGCGGGCGGCTGGCTGGTGGCGGCCGTGGAAGTGCCGCCGTCTTCGCCGCAGGCGGCGAAGGACATCACGGCGATGACGCCGAGCATGAACAGGGGAAAGAAGCGTTTCATAGTAGGGGTACCTGCCTTATATAAATGTATGGCCGCAAAAAGACGGCCGCAGTGCAGAAGCGCGCGATTTTGGCGCAAAGGTGCGGCAAAGCCGCTTTTGCAGCGTTAAATCATGTTTCATACTACATGATTTAACCGCATTAATCAAGTCGTATCCTGTAAAGGGCAGAAAACCGCAAGGTGGAAAACGGCAGGGCAAAACGGCAAAAAAAGCGGGCCGCTGGCGGCAGGCTGTGTGCCTGGCCATGCGGCCCGTTGGGGCAAAGCGGTGCAATGTGTGCCTGTGGCTATTTTTCGGGCACGTTGTCCACGCGCAGGGCGGTGGTGTCGCCCGAGGTCATGTGGGCCTCCAGCGCGATGAACAAAGCTTTGAAGCTCTCGCTGGACCAGGTGGCCCCCGCGATGATGTCCACGCGGCTGATGTCCTGCTCGTCCATGAACTGGTTGATGAGGTCGCCCGTGTATTTCTCGGGGTAGGTGTCCACCACAGACTCCATGTTCTGCTGGTATTTTTCGTCTTGGGTGCGCAGAACGCCCTCTTCGTTCACGGCGTTGTACACAAGGTCCGTTATCTCGCCGCCACTCACGGTGACGATCATGTATTCTTTGTAGCCGTAGCTGTCGAAATCTTTGAATTCGGCAGAGTAGGTTCCATCCTGATAGGTGGGCGGCGCATTGCACGCGGCCAGTGTGACGATACAAAGCAGGACAAGCAGCGTTTTGCATAGGCGCTGCATGGCATCACCTCCGGGGTCAAATGGCTGTGGTGTGCGGTGGGCCGTGTGCCCACCGGATTCCCTATTATAGCCCCGGGCGCAGGTTTTGTCAATTTTTGCGCCATGGGGCATGGCGGCCGAAAAGGGCCGCCGCTTTGCGCGCGCCCGCCTTGACACAGCACGCGGGCAGGCGCTAAGATGGGACAAGGCGAAGACGGCGCAAAGGGGCGTTTGCATGAAAACAGAGCGGTGGCGCGTGGTGTTGCTGGGCGGGCTATTGGCCGCGGCGTGTGTGGCGCTGGGGCTGGTGGCCTGGCGCATGGCTGGCCGCGGCGCGCCCGCCGCGCCGCAAGATGCCGAGCCGTCCACGAACATCGGCTTTGCCATGGACACCGTGGTGGACCAGCAGGCCTATGGCCCGAACGCCAACGAAGCCATGCAGGCGGTGAACCAGCGCTTTGCCGAGTATGAAAAGCGGCTGTCGCTGTTCGAAGCGGACAGCGACATCGCGAAGATAAACGCGGCGGCGGGAAAGGCCGGCGCCGAGGTGGCGCCCGAGACGGCCGCGCTGATAGAGCAGGCGCTGCGCCTGAGCCGTGAGGGCCAGGGGGCCTTTGCCGTCAGCATCGCGCCGCTCACGCTGGCCTGGGGCATCACGGGCGCCGCGCCGCGGGTGCTGGCGCAAAGCGAGAGCGACGCGCTGCTGACGCTGGTGGACGACGATGCCGTGGCGGTGGACGGCACGTGCGTGACGCTGGGCAAGGCGGGCATGGGGCTGGACCTGGGCGGCATTGCCAAGGGCGCGGCCTGTAGCGTGGCAAAGGCGGCCTATGACGAGCATGGCGTGGCCAGCGCCCTGCTGAGCATCGGCGGAAACGTGTATGCCCACGGCTGTAGGCCGGACGGCTCGCCGTTCCGCATCGGCTTTCGGGACCCGGTGGGCGGCGGCTACATCGCGTCGTTCCAGCTGGCCGATGCGGTGGTGGCGGTGAGCGGCGGGTACGAGCGCTATTTCGAGGCCGACGGCGTGCGCTATATCCACATCCTCGACGCGCGCTCCGGGCGCCCGGCCGAGAGCGACATCGTGTCGGTGGGGGCGCTGGACGCCGACGGCGCGGTGGCGGATTTTTGGTCCACCACACTGTTTGTGCTGGGGCGCGAAAAGGCGCTCGAGGCGATGCGAGCGGGCCGCTGTGCGCTGTTTTTAGACGACGCGGGCACGCTGTATGTCTCAGAGAGCCTGCGGGACGGCTTTGCGCTGCGCGACGAAGCGCAGGGTGTGACGGTGGAGTTCGTGCCCGGGGCCTAGAGCCTGTTTTTAAATGCGCAACATGGCCAAAAATGGCAGGTTTTTCTGCCGGACAGGGCACGCTTTTAAAAACAGACGCTGGGGCCGGGCAGAGAGGAGGCGGGCAGGTGAAGCGAACGCTGGCTTACCGCGTGGCGCTGACGGGCATGCTGTTTGCGCTGGCCATTGTGCTGAGCGTGGCAGAGAGCATGCTGGCGCCGGTGTTTGGCCTGCCGCCGGGCGTGAAGCTGGGGCTGGCCAACGTGGTGGTGATGTACGCGCTGTTTTTTTCCACCCGGTGGCAGGCGCTGGCGCTGGTGCTGCTGAAGGCGGGCTTCGGCGTGCTGAGCCGGGGGCTGGTGGCGGGGCTGCTGAGCCTGTGTGGCGGCCTGCTGAGCCTTTTGGTGATGGTGTTGCTGATGCTGCCCAAGCGCCCGCCGAGCGTGTTGATCCTCTCGGTGGCCGGGGCGCTGGGGCATAACCTGGGGCAGGTGCTGGTGGTGTGGCTGATGTACGGGGCGGGGGCGGTGTATTACATCCCGGTGCTGGTGGTGGCCGCGCTGGTCAGCGGGGTGCTCACGGCGCTGACGCTGCGCGTGCTGATGCCGGCGCTGGCCCGCACGCGCCCGGCAGAAAAAGACGCGCACGCGCACACAAAAGGCCCCAAAGGCTAGCCTGCCGCCGCCCGGCGGAAAGAATCTTTGGGATGGGCTTGATTTTTTTACTTTAGGGATGCTATAATATGTTTTGCCGTTTGCGGGATTAGCTCAGCTGGTTAGAGTGCATGCATCACACGCATGAAGTCCGGGGTTCGAGTCCCTGATTCCGCACCAGCAACGTGACGTTGCATCCAATTGGCACCACCCTGGCCTTGGGTGGTGCCTTTGGTTTTGTGGCTTGTTTTTGTGCCCGTTGCGGCATTCCGCACCGCAGAGCGGGCGAGTATCTGATCGATGGGGGAAACTTTTACCATAAAAAAGACCGAGCCACCCAGACGGGTGCTTGGTCTTTTTTGTTTGCCTTGTGGGTTGCCCATTTCTTTGCCGCCACCCAGCATCATGCTCGGGCAGTGTTCGCAGTTTAGCTGATGCCGGCAAGCATCTCCTCATATTCTGCGATGAATCCGTCCAGCTGCTCAAGCAACTCGGCATTGCCGGGCGCGCCGTCTTCGTAGGCATCGGGGTTGTTCATGGTCATATCCATCGAAAATGCCTGGTATCTCAGGCCCAGTTCGCGAAACGCCGCGTCCCAGCTTTCGTTTCCGGGCTTCATCGCCCCCTGTATCTCCGTCATCAGCTCCAGTATCCGCATGGTTTTTTGTCCCGCCAGATTGTCGGTGTCGTATTCTCCTGCGACATTTGGGTCAAATCCGGGGATCTCACCGCTTTCGATGATGTTCTGCAGGTTCTCATTCTCTATCGCCGTCTCCATCTGTTCCTTTGTGGCCTGCATCTCCCGTTCGATATCCTGAAGGCCCTCGAGGTCGTAGTATGCCTCTGGCTCGTCCGTAAGAACGTTTTCATACGTCATCAGCTGGGATTCGATGCCCATCAGCGCGCCCTGCGTCTCGGGCTTCTCCGCATCCGGATTCCCCAGCAGCATGTCTTTCATATCCCCGTAAAGCTGCTGCAGTTCGTCATACTGCGCCTGCATCCCGTCCAGCTGTTCGCGTATTTCGTCCGTCTTCTCGGCAAGAAAACCGCAGGCCGAAAAAGCAAGCAGCGCCGCGGCGCACAGCAGCAACGGGATGATCTTCTTTCTCATGGGCAGCCTCCTTCACGTCGCTTTGCTACACCGCCGGGGCCTTTGGGTGCCGGCGGTGTTTCTCTACTCGCCCGCCTCAAAAAGATGTTTCATCAAGCACAGGCAAAAGGGGTGCCCGGCGGGGTCGAACATCACGCGCCAGCCCTCGGAAAACTGCGCATCGGCAACAGTGGCCCCGCATTGGACGGCGTGCGCCACCGCCTTCTCCAAATCGTTGACGGCGAAGTCCAGATGCGCCATCTGCTGCTGTGCGTCCGGCGCCTCGGGCCACACGGGCGGCTTGTAGTCGGGGTTTTGCTGGAAGGTTATCCCGGGGTAGGCCCCTTCGGCCACGCCCGGCGGGGCGATGACGGCATATTCCGCATTGTGGAAGGGCATATCCCAGCCCAGCAGCGCCACGTAGAATTTGGCCAAATCATAGGGGTCGATGCAGTCCAGCGTAAAAGCGTACATTTTTATCTCATTGTCCATAGCGCACACCACCTGAATATAGTATTGTCCGTTTGCGTTTGGCCCATAGAGCCCACGCCACACTCCCCAGTATACCATAGCCCAGCGGGCATCGCGGTCAAAATTTGCTTTTTTGTTGAAGCTGGGCCGAAAAAATGCTACCATATTCAGCGCTGAGCAAAGGGGTCTGCAAAGGAGTGTAATAAAATGACGGTTAAGCGGAAAATGGGAAGCGTGCTGAAGGCTTTGTTCGCCTGTGTGCTGGCGCTGGTGCTGGTGCTTGGCTTTATGGGCCTGCCGGTACAGGCGGCCGGGGCCCGGCCCGCGGCGGCACAAACGGCGGCAAAGGGCATCACCTACAGCAAAAACAACAAGAAGGTGACGCTGAAAAACTACGACGGCGGAGAGCTGTATTTTGATAAAGACGTCACCATCAAGCTGGTGGGCACCAGCACCATCAAGGCGGACATCGCCTCGGCGCCCGTCATCA
>JBFXKS010000087.1:0-7034 GCA_050173515.1 Oscillospiraceae bacterium
GTGCTCCTTCCGATCTCGTGAAGCGGCCGTTGCGGAACACGAGGTTGCCCGTGGCGGTGGCCTCCAGCCGCAGGCCGTCGTCCGACAGGCGGGTGTTCTCGCCGGCCGGCACCACAGCCTTGGCGCCGTTGCGCGCCTTCATGGGCTGGCCAAGCACACTGGTGCCCTGCACGCCATCGGTGGGCATGGTGATCTCGCACAGAACAGTGCCGACCTCCACATTGCGCACGAGGCCCAGCTCGCGGTAGTCCAGCGTACCGTCCTGCCGCTGGGCAAAGTTCATCTTGGCCTCGCGCTCGAACAGCTCGGTGCACACGCCGTCTTCGCCGTCCTGCGGCGGCGTGCCACGGGCCACCACCAGGCGTTGGTCGTACAGCGGGGTGGCCAGCTGGGCCAGTGCGGCTTCGTCTATGCCGAACACCACGCCTTTTTTGGCCAGCACGGCGCGCAGGTCCTCAAGGCCCAGCACAGCGCCTTCGCCCTGCGGCGGCTCCAGGTGCATCTCGGCGGTGAGCTGGTCCGCATTCACCACCAGCCAGGCGCGCGCGTCAACGGCCGGAACCGGCGCCTCTTCCGGCGCGATCCCCTCGCCCGCGGCGGCGTCCCCGGCAGTTTGTGGCGCCTCTTCCTCCAGGCCACCCAGTACAAGCTCTTCCGGCATACTCTGCCCCCCTCTCCTGCTTATTATCACTGGAGCGTGCTACCGGCCACGGCCGACACCACGCTCCAAATCGTCTATTTCAGCCTACCCACTCCGGCCTTTTGGGGCTGCGGATCACCATTTTGCAGTCCTCTGGGCTGAACAGCAGCGTGCGCCCGTAGTTGGACCCGGTGTCCTCTTTGACGATGGGGATGCGCAAGCGGGCCAGCGTCTCCTTCACGGCCGCCACATTGCGCGCACCGATGTTGGCGATGGAGGCGTTGCCCATGGCGGCAAACATCTGCGCGCCGCCGGCGATTTTTGCTTTCAGGTTGGCCTGGCGTGCGCCCATCGCCTGCATCTTCACCATCAGCATGGGAATGGCGGTGTCGGCAAATTTCATGGGCGTTTTGTTGCCCGGCATCTGCGCAGAGGACGGCAGCAGGATGTGCGAGAGCCCGGCCACCTTGGCCACTTCATCGTACAGGCAGATGCCCACGCATGAACCCAGCGCGTAAGTGACGAGGGTATCCGGCGGCCTTGCCACGTTCAAATCGGCTATGCCGATCGTGATATTGCTCATAGCCCTGCACCCAGCTTTTCCAATATCTTTTCCAGAGAGTCCACATCTGGAATCAACAGGATGTTGCTGGATTGGTCGCTGTTGCCCTCTTCTGTACCCTCAAATTCGTCTTCGATGAAAATGACCTTGTCGCTGATGTTGGCAAAATGGATGGCCGGCACGCTGAGAATGGAACCGATCATGTCGATGGTGATGTCTGGCGGGGAGATCTCGATGGCGAGGCCCGTGATCTGGCTGATGGCGTTCACGTAGGAGGCGGCCATGATGTTGCCGATCTCCTTCATGGCCGAGATGCCCATCTCGTCCACGTCGGTGAAGCTTTCGAAGCTTTGGCCCAGCAGCGCGTTCAGCACCATGTGGGCGAACTCCTCTTTCATCAAAAACATCATCATGCCGGAGACGTCGCGCTGCAAGGTGAGCATCATGCCCACCATGAGCGTCTCCGGCCCGCCCAGGCTCTCGGTGACGGCCTGGTAGTCCAGAAAACTGACGCGCGGCACCTGGATGTTGATGGTTTTTTGCAGCATGGCGGCCAGCGATGTGGCCGCATTGCCCGTGCCGATGTTAGCGATCTCTCGCAACATGTCGACATGCATGTTGTTCAGCTCGCTATAGTCGTACAGTGCCATAAAGGCACCTCCCAATGAGATTTATCTCTGCGCAGGGCCCTGTTACCTGCGCAGGTTGTTCACTTCCTCGGCCAGCTGGTCGGCCGTTTGCAGCACGCGCGAGTTCATTTGGAAGGCGCGCTGGCTGTTGATGATGTTGATCATCTGGGAGCCGAGGTCCACCCCGGAGAGTTCGAGCGAGCCCTGAACGACCTCCACCGGCTTTGCCGCCGCGGCATTGCCCGGGATGGTGAGCACCGCGTCGCCCGAGTTCGCGCTGGGAAGAAAGCGGGAGTTGGAGCTGGGCGTGAGGCCATAGGGGTTGGCGAAGGTGAACACGCCCAGGCGGTCGGCCAGCCCGTCGGTGGAGTAGCCTCCGTCCTCGGTGCGCTCCAGGTTGATGCGGTTGCCGTCGCGGTCCAGCACGAAAGCGCCGTCGTTGGTCACCAGCGTGGCCACGTCGTCCTGCACCGACAGATGGAACGCGCCGTTGCGCGTATACTCCAGCTGGCCGTCCTTTTCCACCTCGAAGAAGCCCTCGCCCACAATGGCGAAGTCCAGCATCACGTTGGTCTGGTCCATCCCGCTTTGGCCCATCAGCAAATCCACATACTGCTGCTTCACGCCGTGGCCCACCAGGTGGTTGCCCGCCACGTTGGTGTTGATGCGGCTGTACAGCAGGTCCTGGAACGCGGGGCGGCTTTGCTTGAAGCCGGGCGTTTGCACGTTGGCGATGTTGTTGGCTGTGACATTCAGCGCATTTTGAAAGGCCACCATGCCGGATGCCCCCGTGTAAAATGCGATCATACTCATCTTGTTGCCCTCCATTGGAACCGGTGTGCACGCACCGTCAAAACCCGTGCTTTTCGGCGCCACACCTTAACTGATTTATTATACCATTTTTTCTACAACGCCGCAATATTCACCGCTTTACCATAGGTGTTGTCGATGAGCTGCAGCGCCTGGGAGGCGGAGGAGAAATTGCGCTGGGCGATGATCATGGCCGAGAGCTCACGCGTGAGGTCCACGTTGCTGTTTTCCAAGACGCCCTGCTCCACCATGGGCTCGGTGGCCGGCTGCACCGCGGTGGCCGTGTACATGCCGGTGGTCACCTCTTCCACCACGGCGTCGTCGGTGGGTACCGTGATGGCCAGCTGGCCCATGGCGTCGCCCGTGAGGGCGTTGGTGATGCTGCCGTCTTTATGCACCTCGATGTCGCTGGTGCCCAGCTGCAGCGGCCCGCCCGCGCCCAGCACTCGGCCGCGGTCGCGCAGCACCAAAAAGCCCTCGTCGTCCAAATCGAACTGGCCGTCGCGGGTGAGGTAGGTGGCGCCGTCCTCGCCCTGCACGTTGAAGAAGCCGTAGCCGGTGATGGCCACGTCGAACGGGCGGCCGGTCTCGGTGACGCCACCCTCGGTGAAGATATCGGCCACCTCCTCCACGATGCGCACGGGCTCGCCCGTGCCGATGAGCGCGCTGTTGCCGCGCTCCAGCCGGGCCAGCAGCGTTTGCTCGAAGGTGGTGGAGATGAGGCGGTTGGTCTTGAAGCCGGGCGTCTGCGCGTTGGCCAGGTTGTTGGCCACCACATTCAGGTGGCGCTGCTGCATCAGCATGCCGGAGGCCGCGCTGTAAAAACCTTGAAGCATAAGAGCCTTCCTTTCCTTTGGTGAGGCAGGTGTGGTTGCGGTGGGTGGCTCCACCCTACATGTTCAGGTAATCGGAGAGCCGTTGTTTCATTTTGAGGATGGCCTTGGAGTGCGTTTGAGAGATGCGCGACTCGCTGACGCCCATGATGGTGGCGATCTCGTGCAGCTTGAGGTGCTCGTAGTAGTACAGGCTGACCACCGTGCGCTCTTTCTCGGTCAGGGCGTCCAGCGCGGCCACCAGCTGCTGGCGCAGCTCGCTTTGCATCAGGCCGCGCTCGGGCAGAGAGTCGTCCCTGTCGCCCAGCATGCCGGCCGGCTCGGCCGCGCCGGGCAGCGCGCTTTGCAGCAGTTCTTCAAAGCTGAGCACCGCGCCGGCGTTCATCTCGGCCAAATGCTTGTTGATCTGCTCCTCCGCCAGGCCCATGTGGGCGGCCAGCTCTTTGTTGGTGGGCTCGCGCATCAGCTGGGTGGACAGCGCGTTGTAGGCCTCGCTCACCTCGCGGGCGGTGCGCCGCACCCGGCGGGGTACCCAGTCCTGCTTGCGCACAAAGTCGATGTTGGCGTTGCGGATACGCATGTAGGCGTAGTTTTCGAACTTCATGCCCTTGTCGGGCGTGTATTTGTCCAGGCAGTCCATCAGGGTGATGATGCCCTCGTTGACGATGTCCTCCACCTGGGCATAGTTGCCGGTGATGCCACGCATCTGCACCGCAACGCTTTTGGCGATATAGCTGTAGTGCAGGATCAAATCGTTGCGCAGGGCGGCGTCGCCCGTCTGCTGATATTCCTCCAGGGTCTTCTTGGGGTCTTCCAGGCGGTATTGTACGTCGGGTTCGGCCATGTGGCACCTCCTTTCCGGCGTTGGGTGGGTCTTTGGTGCAGCCTGCCTAGGCGCTGTTGGCCTGCTGGGCCAGCGAGATGTTGCCCAGGGCCTGTATCTGGATATCGGTGTCTATCTCGTTGAAGCTGAGCACCGTGACACGCGGGTAGAACTGGTCGATGAGCTTTTTGAAATAGATGCGCACGATGGGGCTGGTGAGCACGATGATGTTCTGCACCAAATCGCGCACCAGGTCTATTTGGCCGCTGGTGGCGGTGACGATGGCCTGGATGGTGTCTGGCTCCAGCGCCAGATAGCTGCCGCCCTCCATCTTTTTCACCGCGTTCATAATGGTGTTCTCGATGGCGGCGTCCAGCGTGATCACCTTGAGCTGGCCGGCCTCGCTGAAGCGGTGGGAGATGGTGCGCCGCAGCGCCTGGCGCACATACTCGGTGAGCATGTCGGTGTCCTTCACGGCGGCACCATAGTCGCCCAAAGTCTCCAGAATGGTCTCGAGGTCGCGGATGGGCACGCCCTCGCGCAGCAGGTTGGCCAGCACCTTCTGCAAGTCGCTCACCGAGAGCACGGCGGGCACGGTGTCCTCCACGATGGTCTCGTTGGTCTTGCGCAAATTGCCCAGCATGTTGTTCACCTCTTGTCGGGTGAGCAGCTCGTGGGCGTGCTGGCGGATGACCTCGGCCAGGTGGGTGATGATGACGCTGGTGGGGTCCACCAGGGTGTAGCCGGCCAGCTCGGCTTTGGCGCGCTTGTCCTCGCTGATCCACTTGGCCGGGATGCCAAAGGCCGGCTCGATGGCGTCGATACCGTCCACCGGCTCGGCGGCGTCGCCCGGGGCCAGCGCCAGGTAGTGGTCGATGAGCACGTCGCCGGTGGCCACCTGCTCGCCTTTGAAGCGGATGGCATACTGGTTCGGGTTCAGCTGGCCGGAGTCCTTCAGGCGCACCGACGGCACCACCATGCCCATCTCCTGGGCAAACTGCTTGCGGAACATGACCACCCTGTCCACAAAGCTGCCGCCGCTGGCCTCGTCCACCAAGGGCAGCAGCGAATAGCCGAATTCCATCTCGATCTGCTCCACGTTCAACAGGCCGTACACGTTGTCGATGTTGCGGTAGTAGGCGGCCTCGCTGGTCACCTCTTCCTGCGGCAGCTCGGCCGGGCCCTCGGCCACGGCGGGCAACGCCGCCGAGCGCCGGCGCAGCAGCATGACGCCCAGGATGATGAGCGCGGCGCTGACCATGATGACCTGCACTGGCGGGAAGCCGATGAGGATGAGCACCAGCATGATGACGCCCGACATGATGAGGGCCACGGGCTGGCTGGTGAACTGCTTGCCCACCGCCGAGTTCAGCGCCTCGTCGCCGGAGGAGCGCGTGACCACCATACCGGTGGACACCGAGATCATCAGCGAGGGGATCTGGCTCATCAGGCCGTTGCCGATGGAGGCGGTGGCGTAGATGTCCATGATGGTGTTGAAGTCGCCCATACCGGCGATGAAACCCATGATGATGCCGCCGATGAGGTTGATGAAGGTGATGACGATGGAGATGATGGCATCGCCCTTCACAAACTTGGTGGCGCCGTCCATGGAGCCGAAGAAGTCGGCCTCGCGCTGTATCTTTTCGCGGCGGGTGCGGGCCTGGTCCTCGTCTATGAGCCCGGAGTTCAAATCGGCGTCGATGGCCATCTGCTTGCCGGGCATGGCGTCCAGCGTGAAGCGGGCGCTCACCTCGGCCACGCGCTCGGAGCCTTTGGTGATGACGATGTACTGGGCCAGCACGATGATGAGGAAAATGACGATGCCGACCACGGCGTTGCCCTGGATGACGAACTGGCCGAAGGTGCGGATGACCTGCCCGGCGTCGCCCTGCTCGAACAGGATGCGGCGGGTGGCGGCCACGTTCAGCGCCAGGCGGAACACCGTGGTGATGAGCAGCACCGAGGGAAATATGGAGAAATCCAGCGGCTCATCGATATACATGGTCATCAAGAGGATGATGAAGCTGATGGCGAGGTTGAGGATGAACAGCACGTCCAGCAGCGCCGGCGGCAGCGGAATGATGATGAGAAGCACGGCCGCCACCACGAACAGGGCAACCGAGTTTTTTAAGGGGTTGAACCTTCTCATCAATGTACCTCGACCAAATGCTGTGGGTGTTTGCTAAGAGGTGGGCAGCTTGTTCTTGTGCTTTTTGCTGGTGCTGTACACAAAGGCCAGCACCTCGGCCACCGGCTGGAAGAACTCCTGCGGGATCTCGCGGTCCAGCGGGACACCCTCGTACAGCCCGCGGGCCAAGGGCTTGTTCTCCACCGTCACAATGCCGTTTTCCTCGCCCACGCGCACAATGCGCAGTGCCACAAGGTCGGCCCCTTTGGCCAGCACCACCGGCGCCTTGTCCTTGCCGGCCTCGTAGCGCACGGCCACGGCGTAGTGGGTGGGGTTGCGGATGATGACGTCTGCCTCGGGCACGTTCTGCATCATGCGGCTGGTGGCCATCTCCCGCTGTTTCTGGCGGATACGGCCTTTGATCTGCGGGTCGCCCTCCGTCTGCTTGTACTCCTGCTTGACCTCTTGTTTCGTCATGCGCAGGTCCTTTTCGAACTGCCAGCGCTGGAACAGGTAGTCTGCGCCGGCCAGAAAAACAAAGATGATGGTGACCGAGGTGACGATGTCCATCAAAAACTCGGCCGCGTAGAACACCACCTGGCCGAACTC
>JBFXKS010000088.1:0-7012 GCA_050173515.1 Oscillospiraceae bacterium
TATAGGGGTATTTATTTTTGTACATCCAAAGGGAGGAACCTACCGTGCAACGCTCTGTTTCCATTCAAAAAATGACGGTGGCGGCACTGCTCATCGCCATCGGCATCATCATCCCCATGTTTTCGCCCGCAAAAATCGTCATCCCGCCGGCCTCGTTCACGCTGGCCAGCCATGTGCCCATCTTCATCAGCATGTTCATCTCGCCGGCGGTGGCGGCCGCCGTGGCCGTGGGCACCACGCTGGGCTTTCTATTGGGCGGCTTTCCGTTCGTCATCGTGCTGCGCGCGGCCACGCACGTTATCTTCGCCGTGCTGGGCGCCTGGTGGCTGGGCAAGCGGCCCGGCACGCTGAACACCTTTGGCCGCTCCCAGCTCTACTCGCTGGTCATCGGCCTCATCCACGGGGCAAGCGAGCTGGCCATCGTCACCATCGTGTTCTTCGGCGGCGGCATGGCCACCTCCTATTATGAGAACGGCTTCCTCGTCTCGGTGCTGCTGCTGGTGGGCGTGGGCTCGGTGGTGCACAGCATGGTGGATTTCGCCATCGCACTCATCATCATCAAGGCCCTCTCGCGCAACCCCAGCCTGCGGGTGTTGTTTGCCAACGCCAACTGAGCTTTCATTGTAAAACGGCAGGGGAGAGGCCCCTGTTTTTTGCCGGGCAGGGGTTTTTCTGCGTTCGGCAATGCTTTCAAAATTGAAATGACCCTTGTATTCGCAGGGGCTTTATGATACGATATGGGTGCTTTTGGGGCTGCGCCCCAGCCATACGGCCACTCATTTGCCGAGCGCACTTGCACCTTTTTGAGGAGGGCATGCCATGAACACGCGGAAAAAGACCCTGTTTCTCACCCAGTTTTCCATTTTGCTGGCCATCGAGGCCATCTTTTGCTTCACGCCGCTGGGCTCGCTGCCGGCGTTTGGCCCCATCGTCATGACGCTGGCGCACATCCCGGTCATTCTCACGGCCATCATGCTGGGCACCGGCGCAGGCACGCTGATGGGCCTGTTCACCGGTATTTTCAGCTTTCTGGTGTGGACATTTGCGCCGCCCAACCCCATCGCGGCCTTCATCTTCACCCCGTTTTATTCCATGGGCGAGTTCCAGGGCAACTTCGGCAGCCTGCTCATCTGCTTTGTGCCCCGCATTTTGATGGGCGCTGTGGCCGGGCTGGTGTTCCACAAAACGCCGCGCCTCAGCAACAAGCTGGACTGGCTGCGCTATGTGCTGTCCGGCATCTTTGGCAGCCTCACCAACACCCTGCTGGTGATGCTGGGCATCTACGTCTTCTTTGCCAGCGCGTTCGAGAGCGCCATGGGCATCGCCGTTTACATCTACATCGGCTCCACCATCCTCACCAGCGGCCTGCCCGAGGCCGCGGCCGCGGCCGTGGTGGCGCTGGTGGTGTGCAAGCCGCTGAAAAAAGCGCTGGACAAGGGCGCCCGCACGGCCTCCTGACGGCGCCGGCAAAAAACAAACGACACAATGAAACAGCGCCCGCTGCAGCGGGCGCTGTTTCAAAAAGAGGAAGGGAAAGAGGTTTGGTGGCCAGTTTGGCACAGGGTAACGGGCCAACACCTCAGGAGGAAAACATGAGGGTGTGGCCCAATGGGGGGGGTGGGGCCTGCCCTCACCGACAGCCTACCACGCCCCGCCGCCGGTTTTTGTAGAATCTCGCCGCAAGGCTACTTTTACATAAGGTTTAACAGTTTGTTCAAAAGATGCGTGCGCCCCAAGTGGGGCTCTTTTTTATGCCGTGCCAGCTACCCCACCAGCGTGGTGCCCGGGTAGTAGTGGGCCAATATCTTCTTGTAGTTCCAGCCGTTTTTGGCGTACAGGTAGGCGCCCCATTGGCTCATGCCCACGCCGTGGCCATAGCCCTTCACCGTGAACACCAGGGCGTCGGCGCTTTTGTCGTACTTCACGGTGAAGTCTGGCGAGCGCAGCCCCGCCATGTTTTGGTAGAAATACTCCACAGAGGGTGTGCGCCCACCCACCAGCACATTGCCCGTCACGTAGCCCGCGGCGTTGCGGGTGGGTGTTTGCACCCAGGTGGCGGGGTCTGCGCCCAGCGTGTAGTTTCCGTCATACACCCGGTCCATCATTTTGCGGAAGTCTGCGGTGGAGATGCTTTTGGTGGTCTTGAAGCCGGTCACTGTCTTGGCATTTTCGTAGGCGCTGTCCACCGACACCAGGTAGGGCAGCTGGGTGGGCCAAAAGTCGCCCGAGTTGTTGGTTTTGCCGTTGCTGGCCGCGTAGTAGGTGGTCAGGGCCGCCTCGCCCTTGTAGGTCAGGTACATGTGGGCCACCTCGCCCACGGCCTCCCACACCAGGGCGATGGGCTCCTGCGAGGGCTCGGGCACAGTGGGCACGGTGCCCTGGGCCAGGTGGTAGCGGATGAACGTGCTGGCAGCGATGGCCTGTGCCTTGTAGGTCTCCTTGTTCTGGAAGCCGCCCACCTCGGCCATCACCACGCGTGCCAAAATGTTCACCGCGGTGTCGGTCACGGTCTTTCCGCCGCGCTTCACCGTCAGCAAGTCGCCCTGCTCCAGCCGGCCGGCCGAGTCAAACTGGTAGTACACACCTTTTATCTTTTGCCGGCCGGTGAGCAAATAGCCTTTTTTGCCCACGTAATACCGCTGGCCGCCCACGGTTTTCCAGCCGGACTTTATCTTGCCGCTGGACGGCGCGTAGTATTGTCGCCCGCCCGCCGTGAAGAAGCCCGTTTGATAAACGCCCTCGGCGTTCAGGTAGTATTTCACCGAGCCCACCGTTACCAGCCCGGCCTTCACCACGCCTTTGCTGCGCACGTAGATCTTCACCTTGTCGCCGCGCTTCACCCAGCCGGCGGTGCGCCTCACCACGCCTTTGCTGCTGCCGTAGTAGGTCTTGCCGCTCACCTTGAAATAGCCGGTCTGGCGCACGCCGTCCTTGTCCACATAGTAGTGCTTGCCGCCCACCTCGACCCAGCCTTTTTTCACCACGCCCTTGTTGCGCACGTAGATCTTCACCTTGTCGCTGCGCTTCACCCAGCCGGCCGTTTGCTTCACCTCGCCCTTGCCGCTGCCGTAGTACAGCTTGCCGCTCACCTTGAAATAGCCGGTTTGGCGCACGCCGTCCTTGTTCACGTAGTAGCGCTTGCCGCCCGATTCTACCCAGCCCTTTTTGATGATGCCCTTGTCGCGCACATAGATCTTCACCTTGTCGCTGCGCGTTACAAAGCCGGCGGTGCGCTTCACCACACCCTTGCTGCTGCCGTAATACAGCTTGCCACTCACCTTGAAATAACCGGTCTGCGGTACGCCGTAGCCATCCAGCCGGTAGTGCTTGCCCTTGCTTTCCAGCCAGGCGCTTTTGAACACCCCTTTTTCTCCGGCGTACACTTTCACGCCGTCGCTGCGTGTCACCCAGCCCTTTTTGGTGGTCACCACGCCGCTGTCCTTGGCGTAATAACGCTTTTTGCTCACAGTGAAATAGCCGGTCTGCTTTTCGCCGTTGGCCGTCAGGCGGTATTTCTTCTTGCCGTCCGTCAGCCAGCCGCCCTTTATCTCGCCGTTCTTCTGGGCGTAGCACTGCACGCCGTCCTCGCGGGTGAACCAGCCCTTCTTGCGGTTCACCGCATAGGGCGCGCCCGCCACCGAGGCATAGTAGCGCTTGCCCTCGATGGTCACATAACCCTTCTGGAAGGCGCCTTTGGCATCGGCCACATAGCGCGTGCCGTTCACGTCCAGCACGCCTGTTAAAAACGCGCCGTCGGCCCCGGCATAGTACCAGGCGGTGGCCAGCTGCACCAGCGCATTCACACGAATGGCCCCGCTGGGCACCTCGCCATAATACCATTGGCTGCCCACCTGGAACACACCCGTGGCAAGGGCGCCGTCGGCTTTGGCGTAGTAGCTTTTGCCGTTCACGGTCACAAAGGCGCTTTTTTGAATGGCGCCGTCGGCTGCCGCGTAGTACCAGCTATTGCCCACCTGGAACAGGCCCGTGGCAAGGGCGCCGTCAGCTTTGGCGTAGTAGCTTTTGCCGTTCACGGCCACGAAGGCGCTTTTTTGAATGGCGCCGTCGGCTGCCGCGTAGTACCAGCTGTTACCCACCTGGAACAGGCCCGTGGCAAGGGCGCCGTCGGCTTTGGCGTAGTAGCTTTTACCGTTCACGGTCACGAAGGCGCTGGTGTGTATAATGCCGTTTGCCGCCGCGCAATACCATGCGCCGCCCTGTGAAAAGTGGCCGGTTTTGCGGCTGCCGTCCGCCAGCTGGTAGTAGCGCCCGGCGCTTGCCGGGTCCACCATCCAGCCCTCGGTGTAGTCGTCCTGCGGTGTGGCCTCCGGCTCGGGTTCGGCCGGCGTGCTGCTGTCGTCCGGCTGCGCCGCCGAGCTGTCCGCCGCGCTGCTATCGTCCGGCTGCGCTGTCGAGCTGTCCGCCGCGCTGCTGTCGTCCGGCACCGGGGCAGAGCTGTCGGATGCGCCGCCGTTGCTTTCGGAGCTGTCATCCGGCTCTGGCGCAGAGCTGTCTGCCTGCGAGACAGAGCTGTCCGCCGTGTCGCTCGTGTCCGGCGCCGCGCTCGAGTCACTGGAGGCGTCCGAAGCACTGCTGTCGTCGCCGGAGGCATCGGCCTCTGTGCCGGAGGCATCCGTGCCGCTGTTTGCCTCTGGCGCGGCAGAGGCAGGCTGTGCCACCGAGGCGCCAGACGCACTGCCCGCTTCCTGCGCGGCCTGCACCACGCCGCTGCCGGCCGCCGCTATCATCAGGGCCGCCAGCCCGGCGGCCAGCCCTCTCAACAACTTATCCCTCATCATGCTCTCCCACTTTTGGAACCCGCTTTTTAGAATCAGTGCGGAACATAAACAGGCCCACCAAAAGGTAAGCTGTTCTCCTTTACATACGAGGCATGCGCCGGTTTTGTTTCAAAAAACCGGCGCAAAAGCCCGCGGCGCGCGGCTTTATGCTATGCCTGCGCCACTTTTTCGGCCACTTTTTCGCCCGCCTGGCGGCAGTTCAATGCCACTTCGCCCGCCCGGGCCGTGTCGGCCGTGCGCAGGCCGTCTGCCAGCACGGCCATCACGGCGTCTTCCACGGCGTCGGCCTCTTTTTCCAGCCCCAGCCCGTAGCGCAGCAGCATGCCCGCGCTTAAAATGGTGCCCAGCGGGTTGGCCTTGCCGGTGCCGGCGATGTCCGGCGCCGAGCCGTGTATCGGCTCGAACAGCCCGGGGCCGCTTTCGCACAGGCTGGCCGAGGGAATGAGCCCGATGCTGCCGGTGAGCATGCTGGCCTCGTCGCTCAAAATGTCGCCGAACATGTTCTCGGTCACCATCACGTCGAACTGGGCGGGTGCGCGCAGCATCTGCATGGCGGCGTTGTCCACCAGCATGTTTTCAAACGCCACGTCCGGGTACTCCAGCGCCACCTCTTCGGCTATTTTCCGCCACAGGCGGCTGGTGTCCAGCACGTTGGCCTTGTCCACGCTGGTCACCTTGCGGCGGCGCAGGCGCGCCGTTTTAAAGGCCGTGTGCAAAATGCGCCGTATCTCGTCATCGTGGTACACCATCACGTCGGTGGCGGTGATGCGTCCGTTTTCCTCCACCGTCTTGTGCTCGCCAAAGTACACCCCGCCTATCAATTCGCGCACCACCAGAAAGTCGATGCCCGCCGCCAGCACCTCGGCGCTGAGCGGGCTGGCCGAGGCCAGCGGCGCCAGCAGCTGCGCGGGCCGCAGATTGGCAAACAGGCCCATGCCCTTGCGGATGCCGAGCAGGCCTTTTTCGGGGCGTTTGTCGCCCGGCAGGCCGTCCCACTTGGGGCCGCCCACCGCGCCCAGCAGCACGGCGTCGCTGGCCAGGCACACCTTCAGCGTCTCGTCGGGCAGCGGGGTGCCCACCGCGTCGATGGCCACCCCGCCCATCAGCACCTCGTGATACTCGAACGCGTGCCCAAAGCGCCGGGCCACGGCGTCCAGCACGCGCAGCGCCTCCGTTACGATTTCCGGGCCGATGCCGTCCCCTTTGATGACCGCGATGGTTTTTTGCATGGCTTCATCCTGCCTTTCCCATGTGTTTTGGCTTACCAGGTGCAAAAAAAGCGCCTGCCAGGGTAGTGCCGGGGCGATGGCTCGCCCCGGCGCTGCCCGCCGGCAGGCACGTTTGCGTTTTACGCTTTGCTTGAGTGATTGTTGTAGGCGCTCACCAGTGCCTGCACGCTGGCCACGATGATGTCGATGTCTTGCCCGGCGCCCCAGCTGATGCTGCCATCCGGCCACTCCAGGCCCACATAGGCCACCGCCTTGCTGGAAGAGCCTGTCTCCAGCGCGTGCTCGGCGTAGGTCAAGATGGTGAACTCCTGCCCGGTGGCCTTGCGCATGGCGTTGGACACGGCGTCCAGCCGGCCGATGCCCCGCGCGGTGACGTCCTGGCTCTCGGTGCCTTCGCTGACCGTGATGTGCGCCAAAATGCCGTCTTTTTGGATGAAGTGCACCTCCGGCACGTCCAGCGGCCGGTTGATGTTGAGGTATTCTTTCTCGAAGATGGCCTTGATCTCCGCCGGGGACAGCTCGCGCTCGTCGCGGTCGGAGACGCCCTTCACGATGTAGCCGAAGGCCTCGCGCATCTTGGCCGGCAGGGTGTAGCCGTAGTTCTGCTCCAGCAGGTAGCCGATGCCACCCTTGCCGCTTTGCGAGTTGATGCGGATCACGTCGGTCTCGTACACGCGGCCCACGTCGGTGGGGTCGATGGGCAGGTAGGGCGTGCTCCACGCCACCAGGCCCTTTTCCTCGCGCCACTGGGTGCCCTTGGCAATAGCGTCCTGGTGGCTGCCGGAAAACGCGGCGAACACCAGCGTGCCGGCATAGGGCTGGCGCTCGTACACCTGCATGCGCGTGGCCGCCTCGTACTGCTCCACCACGTCGGGCATGTTGGAAAAGTCGAGCCCGGGGTCTACACCGTGGCTGTACAGGTTCATGGCCAGGGTCACGATGTCCACGTTGCCGGTGCGCTCGCCGTTGCCAAACAGCGTGCCC
>JBFXKS010000089.1:0-6919 GCA_050173515.1 Oscillospiraceae bacterium
AGCGGACGATGGCCTTGCCTATGCGCACGAAAATATTGGGCTTGCCTTTTTTCGCGGTGTTTTCAGCCATGCCAAAGCCCCCCTATTTCGTCTCGCGATGGTCGGTGTGTTTTTTGCAGAACCGGCTGTATTTTTTCAGCTCCAGCCGGTCGGGCGTGTTCTTCTTGTTCTTAAAGGTGTTGTAGTTGCGTTGCTTGCACTCGTTGCAGGCCAATGTGATCTTGACAGTCATAAAAAAACCTCCATCTGGCGGGTGAATATCCGCCGCGCGTGGCACAAAAGCCGCCCGCCCGGCGCAACCTCCCTCGGCCACGGGGCCCCCTTGGTGAGCCATAAAAAAATGGTCACAAAAAAACAAGCCTTCCGGCGAGGTGCAACCATTATAGCACACCCGCCGTGCAGCCGTCAAGAGATGGTGGTAAATTGGCGGGATATCTTGTATAATAAGGGACGAAATCTTTATTGTGAAGTGAGGGACGGCATGGTGTTGCGCAAGCAGGTCATCACAAAAATAGCGCTGGGGCTGGCGCTCATCGTGCTGGCGGCCGGGGTGGCCGTGGTGCTGCAGGACGTGCTGGCCAGCCGCCAGCCGGAGTATGCCCTGCCGTCGCTGGCCGTGTACTATGGCGGCGGCGACGGGGTGCAGGGCGAGCGCCTGCCCACGGCCAGCGTCATCACCGGCGGGTACAACTGGCGTTTTTTGTTCAGCCGCAAAAGTGGCCATGTCACCCAGCCGGAGACCTGGCGCGGGCTGGACGGCTCGTGGGTGCCCCCGGGCGCCGCGCTGGAGCTGGAGTTCACCACCCTGCCGGAGAGCATCAGCCTTTCGGTGCACGCCGAGGCGGAGGGCAGCGAGGAAAATGCAGACTTTGTGGCGCTGGGTGGCAATTTACAGGCGCCGCGCGAAGTGCCGGGCACCTACACCTACCGCATCGAGGCCGACTTTGGCACTGGGCGGCAGGTGGAGTATTTCTTCAAGATACGGGTGCCCCAGTGGTAGCGGCAAGATAACAGGGGTTCCAAAAAGGGGAAGGCATGCAGGTTTTGAAGCGGTATGGGTGGCTGGTGGCCGCCATAGTGGTGTTTGCGGCGGGTTTTGCGGTGGCCACCGCATGGGACCTTGCCATCGACCAGGCGGTGTACCACGTGAACGGGTTTGGCATTTTGATGGAGAGCCTTGGCTGGTACCCGGCGTTTTTGCCGCCCATCGCGCTGCTGGCGCTGTGGGCGGTGCGCGGGCAGCGGGGTTTTTTGCTGCCCGCGCGGCGCGTTTGGCAGCGGTGTGTGTGCGCGCTGGTGGCGGCGGGCGGGCTGGTGGCGCTGTACCTCGTCTCGCGCAACTATATGGTGAAGCGCGGGTGGCTCTCAGGCACGGCGGCCGGGGTGGCCTGGCTGGCGGCGGGCGTGCTGTTCGCCGTTATTCTGTTTGCCGCGGTGTGGCGCGCCACGCCGAATGCCGCCATAAAGCTGGCCTTTTTGGCGCTGTGGGGCACGGTGCTCACCGTGGCCAACCAGGCGGTGGTGTACCCGCTGAAGACCTTGTGGCAGCGCACCCGCTTCGACGACATGCTGGCCGCGGGCAGCTTTGAGGCCTTCACCCCGTGGTACCGGCCGCTGGGCGCGGGCGGCAGCTCGTTCCCGTCGGGGCACACGGCCAACGCCGCGGTCATCTTCTGCCTGCTGGTGCTGTGCGACATCAGCCCCGCGCTCCACCGGCGGCGCCGCTGGGTGCTGGCCGCCTGCTGGGCCT
The DNA here is from genome assembly GCA_050173515.1 of Oscillospiraceae bacterium. Taxonomy (GTDB): domain Bacteria; phylum Bacillota; class Clostridia; order Oscillospirales; family Ruminococcaceae; genus JAAYCI01. The sequence goes on from JBFXKS010000089.1 coordinate 1,751, forward strand.
ATGTGGCGGCCATGGCCGCGGCGCGCATCCTCATCGGCCGCCACTTTTTGTCGGATACGCTGGCCGCTGCCGGCATCATGGCGCTGCTGCTGTTTTTCCTGCGGCGCACAAGGCCCTATCAAAAAATGGTGCAAAAGGCGCGAGCCGCGCTGGCGGGAGGCGACGATGCGATTTGATTTTGTGGCGCCCTGCTATTTCGGGCTGGAGGCCGCCGCGGCCTTCGACTTCAGGCGCCTGGGCGCAAAGGATATCCAGGTCACCGACGGGCGCATCCGCTTTTCCGGCGACGAAGGTGTGCTGGCCGACGCCAACCTGTGGAGCCGCTGCGCCGAGCGCATTTTGATCTTGCTGGGCAGCTTTGCGGCAAACACCTTCGACGAGCTGTTCGACGGGGTGACGGCGCTGCCGTGGGAGGCCTACATCCCGCGGGACGGCCAGTTTCCGGTGAAGGGCTCCAGCCTGTCCAGCACCTTGTCCAGCGTGCCCGCCTGCCAAAGCATCGTGAAAAAGGCGGTGGTGGAGCGGCTGCGCCGCGGGCATAAGGTGCAGTTCTTGCCCGAGCGCGGCGAGCGCTACCGCATCCGCTTCTCCATTCGTAAAAACCAGGCGGAGGTCTTTTTGGACACGTCCGGCCCCGGGCTGCACAAGCGCGGCTACCGCCCGGCCGCCGGCGCCGCGCCGCTGAAAGAGACGCTGGCCGCCGCCATGGCAGACTTTGGGCGCGTGCGGCGCGGCAGCTGCGTGCAAGACCCTTTCTGCGGCAGCGGCACCCTGGTCATCGAGTCGGCCCTGAAGGCGCTGAACCTGGCGCCGGGGCTGCGGCGCCGCTTTGCGGCGGAGCACTACGCCTTTTTGCCGGCGGGCCTGTTCGACGCCGCGCGCGAAAAGGCGCGGGCCGAGGCAAAGCCCGACGCGGGCTTTGAGGGCCTGGGGCGGGACATCGACCCCGCCGTGCTGGCCCTGGCCAAAGAGAACGCCCGCCGGGCGGGCGTGGCGGGCTGCTGCCGCTTCGAGATGGGCGACGTGGCCGATTTCGCCGCCGACGCGCAGGCCATCGTGCTCACCAACCCGCCCTACGGCGAGCGCATCCTCAGCGCGGACGAGGCGGCGGCGCTGGCGGCAAAGCTGGGCGGCGCGCTGGCGCGGCACCCGGCAAAGGCCGCCTATGTCATCTCGTCCGACGACGCGTTCGAGGCCCATTTCGGCCGCCGCGTGCAAAAGCGCCGCAAGGTGTACAACGGCATGATCCCCTGCCAGATCTACATGTACTATTGAGCGGATTTCCGCCGCGCTTTGGCGCCTTGTATCGAAGCAGAAAACCACCCCGGCAGCCTTTCAATGGCCAGCGGGGTGGTTTTGTTTTGGAGTGGGGCAGGGCGCCTAGCCCTGCGGCTCGGGCGCCGGCGCCGCCTCGGCGGGCGCGGTGTTGGCGGCGTCTTCCGGCAGCGGGTTCTTCCGCGGGCGGCCGCGTGGGCGCTTGGGTTTGTTCAGCTCCTCGGGGTCTTTGGGCTTGGGCGGGCGGCCGCGCGGGCGTTTTGGTTTGTTCAGCTCCTCGGGGTCTTTGGGCTTGGGCGGGCGGCCGCGCGGGCGCTTGGGCTGGTTCAGCTCCTCGGGGTCTTTGGGCTTGGGCGGGCGGCCCCGCGGGCGCTTCACCGGCTCGCCGTCGGCTGTGGCCGCTGCAGGTGCGGCGGCAGGGGCCTTGGGCCTTGCCGCGGCGGCAGGCTCTTTGGCCTTGGTGGCCGCAGGCTCCTTGGCTTTTGGTGCGGCGGGCTCCTTGGCGCCGGAGACAGCCGGTTCCTTGGCTTTGGCGGCGGGTTCCTTTGTGGTGGCAGCCGCGGGCTTTTTGGCCTCCGGTGCAGCTTTCTCCACCGGGGCCTTTTCCGCCTTTGCGGCCGGTTTGGCCTCGGGCGCTTTCGCGGTCTCTTTTTTTGCAGGGGCAGCCGCCGGCTTGGCGTCCGCTTTCGCCGCGGGCTTGGCCTTTGGCGCCGTGGCCTCGTCTTCTTTGGCGGGCGCCTTGCAGCCGGCCTGGGCCTGCTGCTGCGCGGCATAGGCCATGTCGCCCGGTATCGTGCGGCCGGAGGCCTCCGTCTTCCAGGCGTTGGGCAGCTTGGCCGGGGCATAGGTCCAGCCCTGTGCCGTGGCGGGCACGTCGGGCTCGGTGGCCATGTCTACCGTGGGCTCGGCTGCGGCCTCGGGCCCGGCGGCGGGCACGGGCGCGCCATAGGCGTCGAACGAGCCGGTGGCGGGGTAGTCTCGCCGGGGCAGCACCGGGGCGGCGCTTTGCCGCACCTGCATCTTCTCCCAGATGTTCTCTTCGCCGGCGGGCTGCTCGGACGCCAGCGGGGCCAGCGACGGCGCCAAGGGGGCGGCGCTGGCCACACCGGACGCGTTCCCCAGCACGCTGCTGTTGAAGGCCGGCAGGTTGTCGGTGTCTATGGGCGCGAAGGACTGCGTGCGCGCCGCCGTTTGCGCCGCGCGGCGGCGAGCGGCGGCAATGGCCTCGGCCTGCTTGCGGGCGCTGGCAATGGCCTGCGCCTTTTTCTGGGCGGACTCTTCTTCTTTGGCGCGCGCGTCCTGCTCGGCCTGCTCTTCGGCGGCCAGCTTGGCGGCCTCCTCGGCGGCCAGCTGGCGCTGGGCCTCCTCAGAGGCCCGGCTCAGCGCCTCGGCCTCGGCCATGGCGATGCGTTTTTGTTCCTCGTTGGCCTCTTGCCCGGCCCTCAGGCGGGCCTCCTCTTCGGCCTGTGCGATCAGCGCCGCGCGGGCCTCGGCCTCGGCCAGGCGCTGGGCGGCGGCCTCGTCCTCTTTTCTGCGCTTGGCGGCGGCCTCTGCGGCCTTGCGGGCCTCGAACTGCGCCTGCTTGCGAATGGCGCGCTGCTCCTCTGCCACCTGCTTTTGGGCGCGGCGCTGGGCGGCCTGCTGCTGGCGCGAGCGGCGCTTGGCCGTGCCGGAGGCCTTGGCCGGGCGGTGGCCGCCATCGCCCTTCAAAATGCGCTCGATGCTCTTCTCGCTCAGGCGTTCATCGTCGGCCCGGTGCTGCTTCACGGCGTCCACGATCCAGCTGACCATGATGTAGATGACAAACAGCATCAACACGCCCACGCAGCCGCACAGCAGCCAGGTGATGGCCAAGCCGAAAAAGTCCTGGAAGGAAAACAGGACCGTGACGGCGAACAGCAGCACGAGCAAAACGGCCAGGCCGCTCGCAATGATGGCAACAATGCGTTTTATCAATCGGCACACTCCATTCCGGGCAGTGTTTGGGCACGGGGGCAATGGGGCATCACTTGGTTCCGAAAATGCGGTCTCCGGCGTCGCCCAGCCCGGGCACGATGTAGCCGTGGCTGTTCAGCTTTTCGTCCAGCGCCGCCAGGAATATCGGCACGTCCGGGTGTTCTTTTTGCAGGAAGGCCAGCCCCTCGGGCGCGCCGATGATGCCGATGAACTTGATGTTCTTGGCGCCCCGCTTGCGCAGCATGTGGATGGCGTCCACCGCGCTGCCGCCCGTGGCCAACATCGGGTCCAACAAGATCACGTCGCGCTCGGAGATGTCGCTGGGCAGCTTGCAGTAGTACTCCACCGGCTGCAGGGTGTTGGGGTCGCGGTACAGCCCGATGTGCCCCACCCGCGCGGCCGGCACCATGGCCAGCATGCCGTCCACCATGCCCAGCCCCGCGCGCAAAATGGGCACAAAGGCCAGCTTGCGCCCGGCCAGCATGCGCACCCTGGCCGTGGCAATGGGCGTCTCCACCTCGCGCTCTTCGGTGGAAAGGTCGCGCGTGGCCTCGTAGCACATCAGCATGGCCAGCTCGCACACCAGCTCTTTGAACTCTTTGGTGCTGGTGTTTTTGTCGCGCAGCAGCGCCACCTTGTGCTGCACCAGCGGGTGGTCTATCAAGATCATGGGTTGTTTGCTCATGGTGCAGCCTCCTTCACCTTCCGGTGCCTGTCTTTAAAAAGAAAAGCGTGGGGCGTTGCGTTTGATATGCCAAATGGTCTACAGCCGGCCGGTCTGCTCCAGCTTCGCCATTTTTTCGTTGCGCTGCTGGTAGACGCCGCCCTCGAAGGCCGTTTTCAAAAAGGTGACCACCAGCTTTTCGCCAAGGCCAAAGCCCACCACGCGCCCGCCCAGGCACAGGGCGTTGGCGTTGTTGTGCCGGCGGGTGTACTCGGCGCTGAAGGTGTCGGAGCAGCAGCACGCCCGCATGCCCGGCAGCTTGTTGGCCACCATGGACATGGCCACGCCCGTGCCGCAGAACAGCAGCGCGCAGGCGCACTCGCCCGCCAGAACGGCCTCGCAGGCCGGCACGGCAAAGTCGATGGCGTCGCAGCGCGCAGCGCTGTGGGTGCCAAAGTCCCGGCAGGCGTGGCCCTGGGCCTTCAGCACCGAGAGGATGTGGTTTTTCAGCTCCAGGCCGGCGTGGTCGCAGGCCAGGGCGATGGGCTTTTCAGCTGCCATTGTCGTTGCTCCTTTGGGCGCGCTGGCGCTCGGCCTGCGAAAGCCGCAGATAGTTTGGCCGCAGTGCGGCCGCCGGGGGCTTGCCGCCCGGGTGCCAGCGGGCGTGCGCGGCCTGCGCCGCGCCCCGCGCGATGTTCAGCCCGTCTTGTGCCGGCCAAAGCCGCACGCCAAGCGGGCAATTACAGGCATTATAACATATTTTTGCGCCGTCACCAACAAAAATTGCCCCATCGGGCTGTTTGCAGGCAAAAGCGGCCGCCGCATCGGCGCTGCCGGCGGTGTCTGCGTGCAGGCGCACCACCGGCGCCGCGCCCTGGAAGGCCGCCCAATATACCTCGCCGCGGCGGGCGTCCAGCGCCGGCACCACCACGCCCGCCTGCCCGCAGGCGGTGGCCAGCGCCCGCAGGGTGGGCACCTGCACTGCCGGGGTGCCGCAGGGCAGGGCCAGGCCCTTCACCAGCGCCATGCCGATGCGCAGGCCGGTGAAACTACCCGGCCCGCCGGTGACGGCGTAGAGCGCCACGTCCTTCGGCCCTGTGCCGGTGGCGGCAAAGGCCTCCATCAGCAGCGGCAGCAGCGTCTCCGAGTGGGTCAGCCCGTCGTCCAGCAGCTGTTCGTAGAGAATGGCGCCGTCTGTGAGAAAGCACACGCTGGCCGTCTTGCCGGAGGAATCCAGCCCGCAGATGAGGCTCACAGCTGCGCCACCCCCTCGC
>JBFXKS010000090.1:0-6915 GCA_050173515.1 Oscillospiraceae bacterium
GCACGCTCATCTTCATGAACGGCGGCGTCTTCCTCACCACCGAGGGCTCGGCGGTTTTGGAGTCTCTGGAGATGCTGGAATTGAACGGCGTGGAGATCATTTCCTGCGGCGCCTGCCTGAACTTCTTTGGCCTGCAGGACAAGGTGGCCATTGGCAGCGTGGGCAATATGTACGACTTTGTCACCAAGATGAACGAGGCCCAGAACACCATCAAAATTTAGGAGCGTCCACCATGCCAGACGGCTTTTTTCTCATGGCCTTCGATTCCACGTCCCACTGCATGCAAACCGAGAAGCTCAGCGTGGGCAAATACCGGGCCACCATTGTGCCCACCCCCACGGAGATCACCAGCGGCTGCGGGTTTTCGCTGCGCTTTTTCGAGGGCAGCGAGGCCGAGCTGACCAGCTTTCTGCACAGCACCCACCTGCCGGCGAAGCTCTACCACATGGGCCCGCGCGGGCCAGAGGGCCTGCGCAGTGTGCGCCTGGTGGCCGATAGCGAAGGAGGTGCCGCCCTGTGATCTATCTGGACAACGCCGCCACCACATTGGTGAAGCCGGACATCGTGTGCCAGCGGGCCATCGCCAGCATCGGCGCCGTGGCCAACCCCGGGCGCAGCGGGCACCGCCTGTCTTTGGAGGCCGCGCGGCAGGTGTATTCCGCGCGCGAGGGCATCGCCACCTTTTTCAACATCGCCGATGCCCTGCGCGTCATCTTCTGCTGTAACTGCACCGACGCGCTGAACCTGGCCATCCACGGCACGCTGCAAAAGGGCGACCACGTGGTGACCACCACGATGGAGCACAACAGCGTGCTGCGGCCGCTGAACGCCATCGAGCAGCGCGTGGGCATCACACAGACCATCCTTGAGGCGGGCCCCGGCGGCATCGTAAACGCCGAGGCCGTCCGGCAGGCCATCACCCCGCAAACACGGCTGGTGGCCATCACCCACGCCTCGAACCTCACCGGCACCGTGAACCCCATTGCGCAAATCGGCGAGATCTGCCACGAAAAGGGCGTGCTGTTTCTGGTGGACGCCGCCCAGAGCGCCGGCTGTGTGCCCATCGACGTGCAGGCCATGCACATCGACCTGCTGGCCGCGCCCGGCCACAAGGCGCTGTTCGGCCTGCAGGGCACCGGCTTCCTCTACGTGGGCGAAAACGCCCATCTCATCGAGCAAAAGCAGGGCGGCACAGGCAGCCGTTCGTCCGACCCGTTCCAGCCCGACTTGCTGCCAGACCGCTACGAGAGCGGCACGCTGAACGTGCCGGGCATCATCTCGCTGGGCGCGGGCGTGGAGTTCATTGCCGAGACCGGCCTTGAGGCCATTGCCGCGCACGAGGCGCGGCTGACGCGCATGATGCTGGAGGGGCTGGCCGCCATTCCCGGCGTGACGCTGTACGGCGCGGCAGACCCCGCCCGCCACGTGCCGGTGGCCGCCTTCAACATCGCGGGCGTGCCGTCGTCTGAGGCGGCCATGGTGCTGGACATGGAATACGACGTGGCCACGCGCTCCGGCTTCCACTGCGCGCCGCTGGCCCACATCAGCATCGGCACCCAGGCTATGGGCGCCGTGCGCATGAGCGCCAGCTTCTTCACCACCGAGGCCGAGGTGGCCGAGGGCCTGCGCGCCGTGCAGGCCGTGGCGCGCGGCGCGAAAGGCCGCTGACATGGGAGTTTTGCACACCACGCAAAGCGTGTGCCCCGTTTGCCTGCAGCGGCTAAACGCCGCCTATGTCCAGCGGGACGGCGCCGTTTTTCTGGAAAAAACCTGCCCCGAGCACGGGGCTTTTTCCGTGCCCATCGCGCACGACGCCGCGCTGTTTTTGCGCTGGATGCCCCAAACGGCGAACATCCCGCCGAAAGAGGCGCTGACGCCGAGCCTGCGCGGCTGCCCGTACGACTGCGGGCCCTGCGCGGCCCACCAGCAGACCGCCTGCTGCGTGCTGATGGAGATCACCCAGCGCTGCAACCAAAGCTGCCCCTACTGCTATGCCTCGTCGGGCGCCTCGGAAGCGGACGACCCGCCCCTTGAGGAAATTGAACGGCAGCTGGACTTTTTGAAGGCACAGGGCGAGGGCCGGCCGTTCAACATCCAGCTCTCCGGGGGCGAACCCACCGTGCGCAAAGACCTGCCGCTCATCGTGAAGATGGCGGTGGAAAAGGGCTTTCCCTACATCCAGCTGAACACCAACGGGCGGCGCCTGGCCGACGAGACCTACGCCCGCGCGCTGAAAAAGGCCGGCGTCTCCGCCGTGTTTTTGCAGTTCGACGGCACCACGGATGCCATCCAGATGAAGATGCGCGGCGAGGCGCTGCTGGAGACAAAGCTCAAAGCCATCGAAAGCTGCCGCGCCGCGCGGCTGCCGGTGGCGCTGGTGCCGGTGATCACACGGGGCGTGAACGACGGCGACATCGGCAACATCATGCGGCTGGCTGTGCACAACGTGGACGTGGTGAAGGGCGTGCACTTCCAGCCGGTCAGCTATTTCGGGCGCTACCCGGGCACAGACGACGGGCGCTTTTCCATGTTCGACGTGCTGGCGGCCATCGAGGCGCAGACAGGCGGGCAGTTCAAGGTGGAGCACTTTGCGCCCATTGCCACCGGGCACGGGCTGTGCTGCTTCACCGGCACCTTCACCGCCGAGGCCGACGGCACCGTGTGCGCCACGGGCAAAGCCGGCGCGGCGCCGCCCGACGCGGGCGACGAAGCGATGGTGATCTCGCGCGACCGCGACTTTGTGAAGAGCCGCTGGACGCTGCCCGACGAGGGGCCCAGCTGCTGCGCCAGCCTCGACGTTTTTTTGAACGACATCCGCAGCCGCAGCCTCACCATCACGGCCATGCACTTTCAGGACGCGTGGACGCTGGACTTGGACCGCGTGCGCCGCTGCCGGGTGCAGATATTGCGGGATGACAAGCTGATCCCCTTTTGCAACTACAACATCACCAGCACCAGTGGCCAGCCGCTGTACCGCACCTGAGAAAACCATGCAAAAACCCGTGGAGCACACGTGCCCCACGGGTTTTAACTTGAAGATGGAGGACGGCCGAAGTGGGTGTTGGGTGTTCCTGCAGGGAACGTCAGCCGCAAGGCAAATCGCAAACAATGTCTCTTCGTTGTACGCGAGATGCCGCGGAAGGTGGTTCCCGGAATGGAATACCCGGCGCGCGCTTCGGCAAACGGCGATATCGCTTTGGCTGTTGCCTCAGGCCCGTGGCGTTTGCGTGCCCCACGGGTTTTCACATAGCTTGCTTCAGGCCTGCTGCGGCTTGGCCAGCAGCTGCTCCAGCGCGGCCAACGCGGTGTCTATCTCCTCTTCGGTGCTCTCCCAGCCGAAGCTGAAACGCACCGTGCCCTCGGGGAAAGTGCCCGCCGTGCGGTGGGCCAAGGGCGAACAGTGCAGGCCGCTGCGGGTGATGATGCCGTGCGTGTCGTACAAGTCGCGCGCCAAAACGCCGCTGTCGTGCGCGGGACTGCTGACGGACACCAGCGCCGCCGACTGTGCGGCGTTTTGGGTGCCGTGCACCCGCAAAGGCAGGCTTTGCGCGCCGTCGATGAAGCGCTGGGTGAGCGTTTGCTCTCTCTTTCGCAGGCCGTCAATGCCCTGCTCTTGCAGCTGGGGCACCGACACCCCAAGGCTGAGGATGCCCAGCGTATTGGGCGTGCCGCTCTCGAACTTGTCCGGCAAAAACGTGGGCTGCTCCAGCGAATGGGACGAGCTGCCCGTGCCGCCCACCAGCCACGGCTCGATCTGCTTGTGGGCGTCCGGCGCCACCACAAAGCCGCCGATGCCGGCCAGCCCGCGCAGGCCCTTGTGCCCGGCGAAGGCGATGACATCGGTATCGTCGTTCAGCGCCACCGGGTGGGCGCCGGCCGTCTGGGCAGAGTCCAGCACGGTGAACAGCCCGTGTTTTTTGGCACGCGCAAAGCATTCCTGCACCGGCAGCACCGTGCCCAGCACGTTCGAGGCATGGCTGAGCACCAGCAGGCGGGTGTTTTTCTGCACGGCGCGGTCCACCTCGGCGGGGTCCAGCGTGCCGTCGGGCGCGCAGGGCAGCCAGCTGACCGTGATGACGCCACGCTGCTGCAACAGGTGCAGCGGGCGGGCCACGCTGTTGTGCTCGATGCTGCTGGCCAGCACATGGTCGCCCGGGCGCACCACGCCCTGGATGACCATGTTCAGCGCCGCGGTGGCCCCGGGGCCAAACAGCACATGCGACGGGTTCTTCACGCCAAACAGTTCGCCCAGCGCCATGCGCGCGCGCAGCGCGATGGCCGTGTCGTCCAGGCCCTCGAAGTTGCGCCCGGCGCTGAGGTACTGGTTTTGCTGCATGTAGTCCACCAGTGCCGCCGTCACCTGCGGGCTCTTGGCCGGCGAGGTGGATGCATAATTCATATATATCTGTTCCATCTATTCGCCCCTCACATCAGGATTCTCAATAATAGTATACATTTTTACTATCCCGCTTTTGTTCACTTCGACAATAATTCGTTAAACGCATGGATTCAGTATACCATATATGCTATAGTGATGCCAGTGTCAATATATACATTGTATCTATGGATAGGAGGGTTCTCAAAACGTGAAAAACAAGAAAGCGCTCATCCTGTTGCTGATCACCGGCGGGGTCATCGGCCTGGCGGCCGTTATCCTGACGGCGATGGGCAACCCGGCCAACATGGGCATCTGTGTCGCCTGCTTCATCCGCGACATCTCTGGCGCCCTGGGGCTGGACACCGCGGCAACGGTCCAGTACATCCGTCCCGAGATCATCGGCTTCATCCTGGGTTCGTTCATCCTGTCTCTGGTCACGCGTGAGTTCCGCCCCACCGGCGGCTCCTCGCCCGCCTTGCGGCTGGTCATCTCCTTCTTTATGATGATCGGCGCGCTGGTGTTCCTGGGCTGCCCGCTGCGCATGGTGCTGCGGCTGGCCGGCGGCGACCTGAACGCCCTCATCGGCCTGGTCGGCTTCATCGCCGGCATTTTGCTGGGCGGCGTGTTCCTGAAGAAGGGCTTCTCGCTGGGCCGTGCCCAGCCGCAGCCCGTGGCCAACGGCCTGGTGGCCCCGGTGTTGGCGGTGGTGCTGCTGGTGTTCCTGCTGGTGCGCCCGGCCTTCATCTTCTTCAGCGCAGAGGGCCCCGGCTCCATGCAGGCGCCCATCGCCATCGCGTTGATTGCCGGGCTGGTGGTGGGCGGCCTTGCCCAGCGCAGCCGCATGTGCATGGCCGGCGGCATCCGTGACGTCTTCCTCATCAAGAACCCCACGCTGCTGATGGGTTATATCGCCGTGTTCGTGGTGGCGCTTATCGGCAACATCATCCTGGGCAAGGTGAACATCGGCTTTGAGAACCAGCCCATTGCCCACACCAACTTCCTGTTCAACTTCCTGGGCATGGCCCTGGTGGGCCTGGCCGCCGTGATGCTGGGTGGCTGCCCGCTGCGCCAGGTCATCATGGCCGGCGAGGGCAACGGCGACGCCACCATCGCGCTGGTGGGCATGATGCTGGGTGCCGCCACCGCCCACAACTTCGGCATCGCCGCTTCGCCCGCGGGCGTGCCGGCCAACGGCCAGATCGCCGTGGTGATCGGCCTGGTGCTGCTGGTGGTCATCGCCCTTATGAACATCCGCAAGAAAGGAGTGGCATAGCCATGAGTGGAACGAATGTTGTTGACGCGAGGGGCCTTTCGTGCCCAGAGCCGGTGCTGCTGGCGCAGAACGCCCTGAAAACATATGGTGACGCCGCCTTCACCGTTTCGGTGGACGCCGCCGTGGCGCGGGAGAACGTCTCGAAAATGCTGCAGGGCAAAGGCCGCACCATCACCGTGCAAGAGGCCGACGACGGCTGGAATATAGAGGTTGCCGCCAAATGATGCTGGTCACCTTTTATTCCGTGAGCGCCGCCTTATACCTCGAGACCCTGCTCAAGAAGGCACACATCCCCTGCCGGGTGATCCCGGTGCCCCGTGCCCTGAGCAGCTCTTGCGGCTACGCCGCAGAGGTGGAGGGCGAAACGCCCGATGCCCTGGTGCAACTTTTCAAGGACAACGCCATCGAGTGGGAGTCCCTGTACACCGTGCACGAGGAGGACACCCCGCCCTACCATCAGGTGGCGCAGTCTGCCGGCTAGGTTTCCCGTTCTAAAATATGACGCAAATAACCCACCGCCTGCACTTTGCAGGCGGTGGGTTTGGTTTTGCTGTGTCTCTCTCAACGCCTTGCCTTTTATCCAAAATACTTGTGGAACACCCGCTCGCCCTGCTCGTTCATCTCCTTCACAAAGGCCTCGTAGTTGCGCATCAGCTCCAGGCCCTGCGGCGTGATCTCAGAGCCGCCGCCGTGCTTGCCGCCCTGCTGCCGCGCCACGATGGCGTAGCCAAACATGCGCTCGAGGCCCTTGATCATCTTCCAGCCCTTGCTGTAGGAGATGCCCATGCGCTGGCAGGCCAGGCGCAGCGAGTGGGAGTCCTCCACCAGGCGCAACAGCTGCTGCGGGCCCGGCCCATACAAAAAGTCCCCGCGCGCCACCAGCACCTTCAGCACCGGCTGCATCACGTTCAGGCTGTGGGCCTGCACCAGCGCTTCGCAGCCCGCGTCAAGGCCCACGTCGCACACCGCGCCCGCGTCTGCCACGTTTAGCACAATGGCCTCGGCATCCAGCGCCTCCAGCGCGCCGGGCAAGTCGCCGTCGCCATCGTAGGCCAGCACCTGCCCAAAGAGCCGGGCGGCCAAAGCCACGGGCCAGCCGCGGCGGCCCTCGTGGCAGGGTATTGCCAAGGCGCCCTCAGCCTGCGCTGCCTGGCGGGCGGTCTCCGTTAAAAACAAGGGCACGCTGGCCGGGGCCATCAGCGCCTTGCTGCATTTGTCCTGCAGGTAGTCCAGCCCCACCTTCGCATACGCCAGCAGGCCCTGT
>JBFXKS010000091.1:0-6890 GCA_050173515.1 Oscillospiraceae bacterium
AAACGCCAGTTTTGGCGTTTTTTTATTGATTGAAACAATTAGGAACAGCGCGGGCCGTTGTCATCCCGGTAATCACCGAGGCCAACCCAACCATTTTGTTTAAAGGTAAAGTCATAACTATTGGCCCCAATAGGCAGCAGCTCAGTGTTGCTGGTTCCAAGGCTCTCGATTTCGGGAGCGATCCAATTTTTCTTCTCCATGATTCATTCCTTTCCACAGCACCCATTTCTTTGCACGATGCTATTGTTGTTACTGATTTCATTATATTTACAGTGGGCCATGGAATCAAGAAATCTAACAGAAATGATAGGATTTGTTTCAGAGGCCAGCGCTGCCCGGCTGGTTCTCCAAAAAGATGCCCAGCAGATAAACAGGCCCCAGCCGTTTAAAAATGCGTTGATTGAGCTGCGGCGGATCGGCCTGGAAAGGCCTGAAATCGTGGAGCACTTTTTCGATGTCCACATAACGCGCCAGAGCGGGCAGGGCGAATACACGCTCCATCTCCGGGCGGATCTCATCCCAGCGCAAGGCCAGGCGGTCCATCAGGTCGCCACTTTGCACGCCCATGGGGCGGGTCTCGGGCAAATAATCCGGTGGCAGCATGTCGGCCAGGTAACTGCGCACCATGCGGCGGGTCTGGGTGGCGGTGGCGAAGCACTCCAGCGGGGCGCCAAGCGTAAATTCGATGAAACGGATGTCCCGGGTCAGATCGCGACTTATATTCCCGCTTTTTAGCGACAGTTTGGTGGCCGCATCTGACGTTTGTGCAAAAACCGGGGGATAAAAGACATAGCCTTTCTCGGTTTTCAGTGTGCCGGCAGGTGCCATCTCGGTATTTTCCTGCAGGCGGGCGTCGCGCGGGGCAAGGCCTGCCTTCTTGGCAAAGTCCCGGTCAATATAGGAGTCGGCCATATAGTCCCGGACGGTAGCCAGGCGCCACGAGAGCGGAACAAAGGTGGACAGAACGCTGGAAAAGACGCGCTTGCGCGAGAAGCCCATGCTTTTTGCATAGTGGTCAAGGGCTTTGAACGCACGGATGAAATGGCCCCGGGCGATCATCTCGCTGGGGTATAGCGTCACACGGCCGTTGGAGATGGTGCTGTTGCCATACTGCCCGTTCAGCATAATACGACAGCCATCGGCGGCGGCATATTGCTCAAACGCCTCGATCCACGTAAAATTTGGCAGCGCCTTGTAGGGCGTCTCGTGGATGGCCAACAAGCGAGGGATCTCGGAGATGGCGTCAAAGTGTGCCACATCAAAGAACTTTGGCACGATGTTGGGGTACATCTCGCGCAGTTTTTCCACATCGGCCTGTTCATTGGCCGCATAGTGGCGGGGCTGGGTGTTTTTATGGCTCGCAATGGGCACCCATGTGTAGCCATACAGGTTTTTGCCCTGTTTTGCCAGTTCGGTGGCCACAAAAGCGGCTACGCTGGCAGAGTCGAACCCGCTGCTGAGCGAGATGCCGATCTCGCCGCTGGAGCGGGCCACCTCTTGGGCGGCAGAGGCGAAAATGGAACGAAAGCGTTCTTTATAGGCGTCGTCGGTGGCAAGGTTGAGCGCGGGGACATCCTCGGGGCGCCAATAGGCGATGGAACGGGTGACTTCCCGCCCAAACACAAGGCAATGGGCGGGTTCCATCCGCTTGACGCCCTGGTAGACCGTGTTGATGGTGTCGCTGGAAACAAGAAGGTTGGTGAGGCCCACAAAGGTGGCCAGCCACTCGTCGTTCAGTGCCCACAGGCCGCTGCCCTGCAGGATGGGTTCGATCAGCGTGGAAAAGAAGACCGTGTTGCCCACACGGCGGTAGTAGATGCTGCGGCTGAGCGTGTGGTCTGCCGCCAGCATGAAGGTGTTTTCCTTTGTATTGTAAACGGCAAAGGCATAGCTGCCGCGCACGTGCTTGCAGGCGTCTTCGCCCCAGTGCAAATAGGCTTGAAAGAGCAGGGCGCCGTCCGGGATGTCCGGCTGCCCCGGGCAAAGCTCGGCGATGAGCTCGCTTCGGTTGTCGATGAAACAGTCGGCGGTGAACAGCAGCCCATTGTCTTCGTCCCAAATGGGCAGGGTCTCGTTTTTGGCCCCGGGCGTGATATGCTGGATGCCGCAACCCATGACGGCATGGGGCAGGGCAATGGAATGGTAGCGGTCGATGGTGTAAGCGTGGAGCGGAGCCTCCATTTTTTGGGAAAGCTCGGGCGAAAGCGTGTCGTCGCCAAGACTGATACAGCCCCAAATTGCAGACATAGTAGTCGTCACCTTCCAACGTGATTGCGTAAATTCTCGAAAAGCAAAAGGAACCGCCTGTGGTTTCTCATATGGGCAGCAGAGATAACGGTATCAGTATATCACAGGCCGGAAACGGGTGTAAACCAAAGCCATACAAAGGTGCTAGGCGAAGCCGAGCCTTTGTGGGGAGAGGACGAACGATACCTGCGGCGGGCCACCAGCACGGCGGCATCGCCAAAAGCATAGCTCGCCCGCCGTGCGTTGGTTGGGCTTGGGGCCCCCGCAAAGGTGGTAGGCGAAGCCGAGCCTTTGTGGGGAGAGGACGAACGACGGAACGAACTTGCCCCACAGGGTGTTCCCTGTGGGGCATTAAGTGGAGTCCGTGAGGACGTGGAGCTACCGGCCGGATTTGAACCGGCGACCTGCTGATTACGAATCAGCTGCTCTGCCAACTGAGCCACGGTAGCAAAGGAAAGCCAGGCGGGAAAAAGACGCCGAAAAACATCGCTTCCAAATAAACATTATAGGGCTTTTGGGCAACAAGTCAAGCAAAAAAGCCGGGGCAAAGGCCGGCTGGCCACACAGGCGGCTGGACAAAAAAAGCGCCGTGCAGTAAAATGAGGCATATATTTGCAGAAAAAGGGGAGGGGCCGCATGATACGGGAAGGAATTGCCGTGTTGCTGATTGGCGTGCTGCTGGTGTTCGCCTACCTGCGCACCAAACACTATGGCTATGCGGTGGCGGTGCTGCCGGTCTGCTTCATCCCCGTGGGCCATCTGCTGATCAACCTGATATTGTATATGACAAAAGGCGCCTTCTTTTTTGGCATTCGCCCAGCCGTGGTCATCGCCTTCACCGACCTGCTGACGCTGGCGATCACCTGTGTGAGCATCGTCGTCATCAGCCGGCGCATTGAATCCAAGCATAACCGCCGGCTGTATCTGGCCGCCATGCTGGCCTACAGTGTGCTGCTGGGCTGGGCGTTCATCTTTTCAAGCGTGTTTATCATTTTGGAGTAGCAATGAGATGAAAGAAGGCGCTTTGGCAAAGCGCCTTCTTTTTATGGTTCTTAAAATGGTTCTTCATAGCTCGAAATCTTGCGGGGAATACCGGGGCAGCTTTGGCTGGCGTTTCGGAACGCGCTTCAAAGGGTCGTAAATGAATTTTTTGCACTGGTAAAACGGCGCAACAGGCCCGTATTTTCGGCACAGGATCATTACATTGTCTGGCGCAGGGCGGCCCCACCGGCAATAGGAGCAGGCGGGGTCAACATCGCTTTTGAAGAGTTTGCTGTTTGCCATAGGTGCGGTGCCGCTTCCTTTTTAAATGATTGACTATTATTATAGACGATTTTGAGCGAAAGGACAAGGCGACGGGCAAAACACAGGGATTCTATTTATTTTGCAGAATTCTGTGGTATAATAACAATAATTGTTGGGTTTTTTATGGGAAATGAATAAAAAGGGAGGTGCAATGATAGAACGGCAAATAGAGTTTGAGAACATGGAAGTGGCGCTTGCCGTTTTTGGCAGGCAGGATGAAAACGCAAAACTGCTGGAAAGTGAGTTCGGGATCTCCATGATTTTCCGCGGGGCGGAAATAAAGCTGGTGGGCGCAGAGGAAGCGATGGACATGGCGGCAAAGACCATTGAGGCCATGGTGCGCCTGCACGACACAGGCCTGCCGCTGGACGAACAGGCCGTGCGCTATTGCATTTTGCTCAAGCGCGAGGGCGAAGCCGAGAAAATATCCGATTTGACCGGGGATTTCCTGCTCATCTCCGACAAGGGAAGGCCCATACGGCCAAAGACTCTGGGGCAAAAGGCCTACATCAATGCCATCGTAAAGAATCCCATCACGCTGGGCGTGGGGCCGGCCGGCACCGGCAAGACCTATTTGGCGGTGGCCATGGCGGTGAAGGCCTACAAAGCGCATGATGTGGTCCGCATCATTTTGACGCGCCCGGCGGTGGAGGCCGGCGAAAAGCTGGGTTTTTTGCCGGGAGACCTGCAAAACAAAGTGGACCCTTACCTGCGCCCGCTGTACGACGCCTTGTTCGACATGCTGGGCTTCGAGCGCGTGAGCAAGCTGATGGAGAAGCAGGTGATCGAGGTGGCGCCGCTGGCCTACATGCGCGGGCGCACGCTGGACGACGCGTTCATTATTTTGGACGAGGCACAGAACACCAGCCGCGAGCAGATGAAGATGTTTTTGACGCGCATGGGCGTGGGCTCCAAGGTGGTGGTGACAGGGGATGTGACACAGATCGATCTGCCGGACAAAACACGCAGCGGCTTGGTGGACGCCATCTCGGTTTTGAAAAACATAGAGGGCGTGGCCAGGGTGCAATTCACAGAAAAAGACGTGGTGCGCCACCGCCTGGTGCAGGAGATCATCAAGGCGTACGACCGTTCTGCGGCAAAAAACAGGGCAAAAAATAGCCGATAGGAAGTGACGATATGGCGTATAAAGTATACATCACCAACCGGCAGAAGGCCGTGAAGATCCCGTCGGGGCTGCGGATATTGATCCGCCGCTCTTGCAACGCGGTGCTGGAGCTGGAGCACTTCGACCAGGCGGCCGAGGTGAACGTGACCTTTGTGGACAATGCCGAGATAGAGAAGCTGAACGCGCAGTACCGCGGGCAGGAAAACCCCACCGATGTGCTGAGTTTCCAGCTGGCGCAAGACGGAGAATATGAGAAAAACCCGGAAACGGGTGCGCTGATGCTGGGCGATATTGTGATTTCGATGGAAAAAGCAGAAGAGCAGGCACGGATTTATGGGCACAGCCTGCAGCGGGAAGTGGCCTTTCTCACGGTGCACGCCATGTACCACCTGCTGGGATACGACCACGAAAAGGGCGGCATAGAGGCGGTTCACATGCGGGAAAAGGAAGAGCGCGCCCTGACGGAACTGGGCCTTCCGCGCTCGATATCCTATAATTTCCAGGATGATTAAAATGGGCTCATTTTTCAAAAGTTTTAAATGGGCCGGGCGCGGCGTGTGGCAGGTGGTCAAGCGGGAACGTAATTTCCGGCTGCATTTGTGTGCCGGATTTTATGTGTATTTATTCTCGCTTTTTTATGCGCTTTCGGCGGTGCAGTACGTGGTGCTCACGGTGT
The DNA here is from genome assembly GCA_050173515.1 of Oscillospiraceae bacterium. Classification (GTDB taxonomy): domain Bacteria; phylum Bacillota; class Clostridia; order Oscillospirales; family Ruminococcaceae; genus JAAYCI01. The sequence continues at coordinate 5,355 of JBFXKS010000091.1, forward strand.
TGATATGTGGCGTATTGGCGCTGGAGATATTGAACTCTGCCGTGGAGCGCCTGGTGGACCTTATCTGCAATGAGCCCAACGAAAAAGCGGGGCTGGTAAAGGACATGGCGGCAGGTGCCGTGCTGGTGTTCTGTGTGGGCGCCGCCGGGTGCGGCGTGCTTTTGTTTTGGGATGTGGAAGTCTTTGGAAAAATCGTGCGGCACTTTGGCGCATACCCGATTTTGCTGATATTATTATTGGTTTCTTTGGCTTTTTGCGGGTGGTTCATCTTTGGATGGAACCGGGAAGGGAAGGCGAGATGATGGAGACGACCCGTTCGGTTTTTGTGGCCATCATCGGCCGGCCCAATGTGGGCAAGTCCTCGCTGCTGAACCGTCTGGTGGGCGAAAAAGCGGCCATCGTGACGCCCAAGCCCCAGACCACACGCACCCGGGTGACCGGTATTTTGACCGATGGGCCGTTGCAGTATGTCTTTTTGGACACGCCGGGCATCCACGCCCCGCGCACAAAGCTGGGCCGCCAGATGGAGAAAACAACGGCCGAGTCGGTGGCGGAGGGCGACGTGACGCTGATGCTGTTCGAGGCGGGAAAGCCGATGTCAGAGGTGGAGGCCAACATGGCGGCCTCGTTGAAAAAAGGCGGGAACTGCCTGGCGGCCATCAATAAGATCGACGCGCAAAATAATCTGGCAATAATAGAGGAAAAAAAGCAGGAATTAAAGGCGCTGGGCCTTTTTAAAGAGATTTATCTCATCAGCGCGATGACGGGCGAGGGCTGCGAAGCGCTTTTGCAGGGCATAGGGGCATTCGCGGTGGAGGGCCCGCATTTTTTCGCGGACGATTTGTACACCAACCAGCCGGAAAAGCAGCTGGTGGCGGAAATCGTGCGTGAAAAGCTGCTGCTGAACCTGCAAGAGGAGATCCCGCACGGCACGGCGGTGGAGGTGGAGCGCTTCCACGAGCGCGAGTCGGGCCGGGTGGTCGACATCACGGTGACCATTTATTGCGAGCGCAAGAGCCACAAGGGCATGATCATTGGAAAAGGCGGAAAAATGCTGAAAAAAATTGCAACCGAGGCCCGGCAGGACTGTGAAAAGCTGCTGGGCGCAAAGGTGTTTTTGGAGTGCTGGGTGAAGGTGCGCGAGAGCTGGCGCAACGATGAAGCGATGATGAAAAACATGGGCTTTGGCCGCTAGGCACCCGCCGGCAGGGTGTAAACGAATGGGTGAAGATGAAGATAAATGAAACCGGCCTTGTGCTGAGGCAGACCAAACTACGCGAGAGTGACCAGATTTTGACACTGCTGACGCCGGGGCACGGCATCGTCTCGGTGTCGGCACGCGGCAGCCTGCGGCCCAACAACAAGCTGTTCAGCGCCAGCGGGCTGTTCTGCTACTCCGAGTGGGCCCTGCACGAGGGCAAGACCATGTACACGGCGGACGAGGCCTCGCCTGTGGAGCTGTTTTTTGGGCTAAGAGAGCGCATCGAGGCCGTGTCTCTGGCGGCCTATATCTCGGACATATTGCAGATACTCTCG
>JBFXKS010000092.1:0-6838 GCA_050173515.1 Oscillospiraceae bacterium
TTCGACGAGGTGCTGGTGGTGGGCGAAGACGGGAACGTCACGGTGGGCAAGCCCACGGTGCCCGGCGCCAAGGTAACGGGCAAAGTGGTGAAGCAGGGCAAGGGCAAAAAGCTGAACATCATCACCTATAGGCCGAAAAAGGGCAGTGCGCGCCGCGTGGGCCACCGCCAGCCCTACACCAAGGTGGAGATCACCGACATCACGGGCATGTAGCCGGGGGAGGGAATTTGAATGGCACATAAAAAAGGCGTAGGTTCCACAAAGAACGGCCGCGACTCCGAGTCCAAGCGTTTGGGCGTGAAGCGGGGCGACGGGCAGTTCGTGCTGGCCGGCAACATCCTGGTGCGGCAGCGTGGCACCCATATCCATCCCGGCGACAACGTGGGCAAGGGCCGCGACGACACCCTGTTTGCCCTGGTGGACGGCCGCGTGAGCTTCGAGCGCTGGGGCCGCGACCGCAAGAAGGTATCCATCAAGCAGTAGAATACCCAGTGTGCCGGGCCTTCTGGCCCGGCATTTGTTTGTTTATGAAGGAGGTGGCAGGGTGTTTGTGGACGTGGCCAAAATACGCATCGAGGCCGGCAAAGGCGGCAACGGCTGTGTGTCGTTCCGGCGCGAGAAGTACGTGGCGGCCGGCGGGCCCGACGGCGGCGACGGCGGCCGCGGCGGCAACGTGTATTTCAAGGCGGACGACAACCTGTCCACCCTGATGGACTTTCGCTACAAACGGAAATATGCTGCGCAGAACGGCGGCGACGGCACCGCCAAGAAGTGCAGCGGGAAAAACGCGCCCGACCTGACCATTCGGGTGCCGCGCGGCACGCTGATACTGGAGGACGAGAGCGGCCGGTTGGTGGCCGACGTGAGCGGCGACGAGCCGGTGCTGATAGCCAAAGGCGGGCGCGGCGGCTGGGGCAACAGCCACTTTGCCACGCCCAGCCGGCAGGCGCCGCGCTTTGCAAAGCCGGGCCTTGTGGGCCAGGCGTTTGACGCGCGGCTGGAGCTGAAGCTGATCGCCGATGTGGGGCTCATCGGCTACCCCAACGTGGGCAAAAGCACGCTCATCAGCGTGCTGAGCGCGGCCAAGCCCAAGATAGCGAACTACCCGTTCACCACGCTGGCGCCGGTGCTGGGCGTGGTGCGCGTGGCCGAAGAGGAGAGCTTTGTGGCCGCGGACATCCCCGGGCTGATAGAGGGCGCCGCCGGCGGCGCCGGGCTGGGGCACGACTTCTTGCGCCACGTGGAGCGCTGCCGCCTGCTGTTGCATCTGGTGGACGTCTCCGGCAGTGAGGGCAGAGAACCCATCGCCGATTTTGAGACCATCAACGCGGAGCTGGCGGCCTTCAGCCCGGCCCTGGCCCAGCGCCCGCAGGTCGTGCTGGCCAACAAGTGCGACATCGCCGCCGCCGAACAAATAGAGGCGTTCCGGCAGTATGTCGAGGAGAAAGGCTATCTTTTCCGGGCCATCAGCGCGGCGGCGCACACCGGCACGCAGGCGCTGCCGCGCCTGGTGTTCACCGAGCTGCAAAAGCTGCCGCCGGTGGCACAGTACGAGCCGGATTTCGTGCCCGAGGAGCCGGCGGCGTTGCCGCGGTCCTTCACGGTGGAGAAGCTGGCCGACGGGCAGTTCCGCGTGGAGGCCCAGTGGCTGGAGCGCATCTTGCAGGGCAGCGACATGGACGACTACGAGAGCCTGCAATATTTCCAGCGCCAGCTGGAGAGCGGCGGCGTGCTGGACGCGCTGCAGAAACTGGGCGTTCAGGAGAACGACACCGTGCAGGTGGGCGACTACGAGTTCGAGTATATCTTCTGATAAATCGATAAAAACGCACAAACTGTAACCGAACTGTCATGCGCCGGTTTGTAACAAGGCGCCGGGAGGAATCGTTTTTTGTTTAAAGCACCTGAAAGCGAGATAGACCTGAAAGAGCGCAGCCCGCTGGCGCTGGCCTTTGTGGGCGACGGCGTGCTGGAGCTGCTGGTGCGCGCCAGGCTGGTGGCCCAAAGCCGCCTGCCGGTGGGCGCGCTGCACCGCCAGGCGGTGCAGCTGGTGTCGGCCAGGGCGCAGTTTGCCGCGCTGGCCGGGCTGCAGCCGCTGCTGAGCGAGGCAGAGCAGGAGGTGGTGCGCCGCGGGCGCAACGCCAACAAGACCAGCGTGGCCAAAAACGCCACCGCCCAGGAATACCGCGCGGCCACCGGGCTGGAAGCGCTGTTCGGCTGGCTGTATCTGAGGGATGACCTGCCGCGCATCGAGGCGCTATTTGCCGTGATTTGGGCGCATTATCTGGAAAAACACCCGGCCGACGAAGGCGCCGCGCCGCAGCCGTGAATCGGTTTGAAATGCACCGGGCTTCATGCTATAATGAATCGTTATGAAAAAGCTGGATGTCCAGCGGGATCTTGCGGAGGTGGCCTATGTCGGGGCACAGCAAATGGAATAATATCAAGCGCAGGAAAGAGAAGACCGATGCGCAGAAGGCGAAGCTGTTCACGAAGATAGGCCGAGAGATAGCGGTGGCCGTGCGCGAGGGCGGGGCCGACCCCGCCAGCAACGCCCGCCTGCGCGACTTGGTGAGCAAGGCCAAAAGCCTGAACGTGCCCAACGACAACATCAACCGCATCATCAAGCGGGCCGAGGGCGGCGAGCGGGACGATTACGAGGCCATTGTGTACGAGGGCTACGGCCCGGCGGGCACCGCGGTGATGGTGGAGACGCTGACCGATAACCGCAACCGCACCGCCGCCAACATGCGCCACTATTTCGACAAGTATGGCGCCAGCCTTGGGCAAAGCGGCTCGGTGGCCTTCCAGTTCACTCAGAAGGGCATCGTGCTGATAGAGCAGGCCGACCTGGACGAGGAAAAACTGATGGAGGACGCCATGGACGTGGGCGCCGACGACTTTGAGATAGACGGCAGCCTGTGCGAAGTGACGTGCGAGCCGATGCGCGCCATGGAGGTGGGCCGCCTGCTGGAAGAGCGCGGCTACCAGGTGGCCTCGGCCGAGGCGGAATATGTCCCGGCCAGCACCGTGGCGCTGGCCGACGCGGAAGATATGAAGAAGATGGGCCAGCTGCTGGACCATCTGGAGGAAGACGACGACGTGCAGAACGTCTGGCACAACCTGGAGAACGAAGAGGCGCTGGGCCGCTAACCGCCCGCCGCGTTTTTTTGAGGATAGAGAGGAACGAATGATGGCAGACAGGATTTGCGACAACTGCATGGAGCGGGTGCCCATCGGCACCGACAAATGCCCCAAGTGTGGCATCCGTTTTGAGAATTCGAACCCGGGCGGCGCGCTGCCGAACGGCTGGGTTTTGGGTGGGCGCTACACCGTGGGCCGCTATATCGACATCGACGGTGAAGGGGTCATCTACTCGGCCATCGACGGCAACACGCTGCAGCGCGTGACGGTGAAGGAGTTTATGCCGGTAACGCTGAGCGCCTCCCGCACCGAGGTGGGCGCCATCCAGCCAAAGCCCGGCTGCGAGGTGCTGTTCAAGACCACCCGCATGGATTTCAGCGACCTGTATGCAGACCTTTTGCGGCTGGGGCTGGTGGAGGGCCTGGTGCAGGTGCTGGACGTGCTGGAGGAGAACAACACCGCCTACGCCGTGATGGAGAAGATAGAGGGCCCCACGCTGGCCGAATACCTGGCCAAAAAGGACGGCCCGGTGGACCCCACCCGCGCCGTGGCCTTGCTGCGCCCGGTGCTGAACGGCGTGGAGACCATGCACAACGCAAACCTCATCCACCGCGGCATCGCGCCCGAGAACATCGTGCTGGAGAGCGGCGGTACGGCCAAGCTGTGCGGCTATGCCACGCTGGCGCTGCGCCAGCAGGGCAGCGAGCTGAAGCCAAAGCTGTACGCCGGCTATTCCGCGCCGGAGCAATACGCCGCCTCCGAGTTCGAGGGGCGCTACACCGACGTCTATGCGCTGGGCGCCGTGCTCTACCGCCTCATCACCGGGCGGGCGCCCGTGCCCGCCGACGAGCGCAAGATACAGGACACAGTGCGCGCGGCCCGCACGCTGAACAAAGAGGTGCCGCAGTTCCTGTCGGCGGCGGTGGGGCGCGCCATGCGCCTGCAGCCGGTGGAGCGCATACAGGACATGGCCGAGTTGCGCCTGGCGCTGTCCGGCGAAGGCGGGCGCACCACCAAGGGCCCGCTGGGGCTGTCCCGCCAGCAGATGATCGTTGGGGGCATCGCGCTGGGAGCCATTGTGGTGCTGCTGCTGGTCATTCTGCTCGTGTCGGCGTTTTCGGGTGGCGGCGGGGCCAAAACAGACCCGTCCTCCGAGTCTGAATCGGTCGCATCTTCTACGCCAGCCTCGTCCTCGGTCTCGGAGAGCACCGTGGAGGTGCCAAACTTTGTGGACAAGCTGCACACCGACATCGTGAACAACGGCGCATACACCAGCGTGTTCACCTTCGCCGAGGCGGAGGAGACCTATAGCCTGACGGTGGACGAAGGGCGCATCATCTCGCAGGACCCGCTGCCCGGCACCCAGTGGGACGGCACCAAGGCCATCAAGCTGGTGGTCAGCCTGGGGGCCGAGCCGGTGGAGATGCCCGATTTCACCACCGAGCTGATCACCCAGGGAGACGCCGGCGCCAAGCTGAACGAGCTGAACCTGGAGTACTCGGTGGTGCCGCTGGCCAACGCGGGCGAATACGATCCGGGCGAAGTGGTGCGCACCGACCCCGAGGCCGGCACGATGGTGAAGCCGAAAAAGGACAAAGTGGTGCTGTATGTGGCGGGCGACGTGGCCCTGATCGCCATGCCGGAATTGAAAGGACAGTCGCAGGAGAACGCCGAGGCGGAGCTGAAACGCCAGGGCATCCAGTATCGCATCGATGTGGTGGAGAACGACGGCACCAGCAAGGCCGGAACCGTGGCCTTTACCGAGCCGCCCGCCGGCAATGACGTGGCCACCGGGTCCACCACCGTCAATGTGAAGATATATGACGTTTACCGCCTGCCGGACTTGTCGGAGCATGTGGGCAAGGCGCCCGATGACCTGTACAAGTTTTTGAACAAGCGCAACATCGCCTATGCCCTGCGCGACGCCGACAACACCGACCCTGCCAAGAACGGCCTTATCCAAAAGCTGGACTACATCATCAACGGCGAGGTGAACAGCAGCACGGTGGTCACCATCTACCTGTACAAGGACGCCGCCGCACCTGTGCCGGAAGACGACGACGACGATTAGTGCGCCGGCGCTACACGGCAACAAAAAAGACCCCAACCAGGGGGTCTTTTTTCTTTGCTGTGCGGCGGTGGGCTAAGAGGCCACCTGTTCGGCGCTGCCGATGCGGGCCGCGATGTAATCGGGCACGGCGTCCACCGCAATTTTCAGGGTGGCGGCCAGCTCTCCGAAGAACATTTTTTCGGCGGCGCCGAAATACTCTTTCTCCACACTGGACAGCATCTTTTTCTGCTGGATGAGCAGCTGGCGCTTGGCGTGCAGGGTCTTCAGCAGGCGGGCCAAAATGAAGATATCGGCCGAACGGATGGCGCTGCGGTAGGTGTTCAGCAGCTGCTGCTTTTCTTCGCCGGGCGGGAAGGGCTCGATTTGGGGCATGCTGTCGATGAGTGATTGTGCCTCTTTGGGCGAGAGCAATGCCCGCATGCTGACCGGGTTGTTCTCGATGGGTGCATATACCTTCGAGTTGGCCACATAGTCCGGCTTCAGGGTGTAGCACATATGCAGGGCGTCCGGCAGGTCGGGCACGCCGACGTCTACCACGGTGCACACCCCCATGCTGCCATACACTATTTTATCCCCTATACAAAACATCACACACTCCTCTTGGTTCTGGCTCGGCACACATATTGTGTATGTTATCATTATACCTCATTTATTAAATTTTTGTAAGTGAAAAAGTCAAAAAAGCTAAAATTTTGGCATGTATATTTACTGGCACATATTGCCGCCTGCAAGCAGATGCACGATGACAAGACGAATGCCCGGATATTGGGACGAAGGCATAGAGAGCCCACAATCGTCAAACGGCGGGGCTTTGCCCGGTGCAGGCACTTTTTGGGCCAAAAATGACGTGTGAAAAAGGTTATATCAAGGTCACCGTGCAGCATATCTACTAAAACAGTATAGTTAAATTTGGGATAATTTCACATTTGATTATGGATGGAAATGTGCTACAGTAAAGAAGGAGAAGTTCGTAAATGCGTTCATTTCATACCTATCTTATTGGAATATAACAGACAAAGCAAGGAGAGAACATGGGTATCTTAAAGCGGTTGCTATCAATGTTGCTGGCGTTGGTCTTGGTGGTGACCTTCTGTAGCATGCCGGGGGCGGGCCTTACCGTGCGTGCAGAGGGAGACATTTCGGCCACACAGGTGGAGCCAGAGGCAGAAGAGGATACGTCTGTGCCCGACAGCAGTGAGGAAGACAGCACGGATGCCTCGGCAAGCGAGGCGGATTCGCAGAGCACGGCACAGGATGGCTCTGAAGCAGAGGAGCCTGAACAGCCGGAGCCGGACGGCAGTGTGCCCGACACCTCTTCGTCTGTGGAAGAAGAGCCGCCTGAGAGCCGCTCGGAAGATATATCCGAGACGGAACCGGTGACGTCGGAGCCGGTGACCTCTGAAACAGAGCCGGTGGCTTCCGAGATGGAGCCGGAGGAAGAGCCGGACGCAGACGATGAGGATACATCGGCGCCGGAAACGGAAGAAGAGCAGGATTACGAAGAGGAGGCCGAGGCCACGCTGCAAACCGAGAGCGTGGTGACCCTGGGCCCCGGCGAACCCGCCGCCGGCCACGCCAACACGCTGGCCGACGCGCTGAGCAAGGTGTCGGACGGCGGCACCA
>JBFXKS010000093.1:0-6768 GCA_050173515.1 Oscillospiraceae bacterium
GGTACCAGGTTCTATTGGTAGGCGGCATCTTCATCGAATACCCCAACGGGTAAACATTTCCTTCAACACGCCAATAAAGGGCCCCATGCACGCAAAGAGCAGGGGCCCCTTTTTTGGGTGCGTGGCCGGCGCGGGCGCCGCGCGGCACAGGCGGCAGCGGCCCTCTTGTCGAAACAGGGAAAAAAGTGTACAATCAGGGTAGGATACTGGGGGTTTATGCCCCATTATTGCAAATGTAATACGGACCCCGGCGTTTCTTCGCGCCGCCCCACAGGAGGCCCTGCCCATGACCAAACCCAAAAAATCGCTTTGCGCACTGCTGGCCGCCCTGTTCCTGTTTGTGGGCGCGGCGACCCTTGTGCCTGCCGCGGCGGCGGGCACACCGCCCGACCCCGCCGCCCCACAGGACGCCGTGGCCTGTGCCACCTACGACGAACTGGTGGCCGCACTGGAGGCAGACGTGGGCGGGGCCATCGTGCTCACCGACCACTTACTGATAGAGCCGTTTGCCACCCCGCTGCCCGACGTGACCGTGCCCACCACCGTGTACATGGGCGAATACAGCATCACCCTCATTCCCATCGGCGAGGGCTGGGCCAACCAGCTCATGCTGGGCGGGCCACTCACGTTCATCGGCACGGAAACCCTGTTTGTTTTGCCGCCGGAGACCCGCCTGTGGTTCTGGGACGACCTGGTGGAGATATGGGCCATCGGCGAGAACGCCTGCGCCATACTGTGCATGCAGGAGGAGACGAACAACCGCAACGTCTACTCCAAAATATACGCCGTGGGCGAAAACGCCACCGGTATAATGGCCCATGGCGATTTGCTCCTCGGCGAGGATGTCATCATCGCCTCGGGCGGCGCCGTGCCCGTGCGGTGCGACGGCAACGTGACGGCGGAAAACAGCCGGCTGGAAAACACAGCCGGCGGGCCGGTGTTTTTGCCCTATATGGAAGCGGAAATGGGGCAGGTGACCGCCTACGCCTGTGCGCTTTCCACCGTGCAGGACGGTGTTTTGTGCCCGCCGGGCACAATGGAGCCGATCGCGCCGTGGCGCAGCTACATCGCCCAGGGCAACACCGAATACACCGCGTGGGACCTCGAATGCGTCTCCGCCTATTATTACACCATCACCTACGACCTCTCCGGCGAATTCGCCGGGCTGGGCCTGGAAGAGAGCACCCTGCGCGAAGTGGCCATCGAATGGGACCTCAGCCAAATAGACCCGCACACGCTGGGCGTGTACGAGGTGACGGGCAACCCGACGCCCGCGCTGGACCTGCCCGATTTTCCCGTGCCGCCCATCTCGGCCACCGTCACCGTCATCCCGCAGGACATGGCGTGGATAGGCAAAGGCGCCACCGGGTGGGACTTTGTGGAGAACACGCCCGGCCTTGAGCTGTGCATGGTGTCCGAGCTGGTCGGCGCCACCGGCGTCACCGCGTGGGGCCGTGTGCAAACAGACGACGGCTGGGGCCCGTGGACGGACTACACCGCTTTGGGCAGCACCCGGCTGGACAGCGGCTGGGGCGCAAGCACCGTTTGGGTGTTCGGCCTGGAGGCCGACTGCACCTATCAGTTCTACCTGATGGTGGAAGGCGGCGACATGGCCGGCCGCACCAACACGCTGGAGGTCTTCTACAGCGAGGACTTTGGCGGCGACCGCGATTTGGGTGACCGCGACCCCGACGACTGGACCGATGACGACCCACCCAAAGTGGACGAACCCACAGGGCCCAGCGGCCCCTCTATTGATGACCCGGACAAGCCGGACCCCGGCTCCAAAGTTGACGAGCCAAACCCCACGCCCACCGACGGAAGCGAAGCCAAAAACCCGGACTTGAAACCCGCCGGCGAAAGCGAGCCGACCAAACCCACAGACAAGCAGACCGGCAAAAAGAAAACCACACAGAAACCGGCCGAGACCCCTGCCGCACCCGACGCGCCCACCCCCGAGACCCCACAGCCGAACACCGCGGCCGCCTCGGCCGCCCCGGCCACCCCTGTGCCGCCAGCCGCCACCGCGCCCACCCAAAGCGGCGGTGCCCCGGCGGGCAAAACCTTTGCGCGGCAGGCACTGCTGGATCTGATGGAGGCCAACCCAAACACCACCGCCCTGTTCGTGGGCGATGTGCGGCTGGCGCTGCCCACCACGACCTTGAGGGAACTGCTGGGCTCTGCCCAGGACCTGCTCGTTGACGCCGGCATCAGCCCCTCGGGCATCGTGCACGTTGCCATCTGGGTGGACGGCGCCGAACTGGACACCGTGCCGGGCGGCTTCGAGCTCTCCTTCGCCTATCCCTCGGGCACGGGCCTTGTGGGCACCTTCTCCCTGCTGGGCCCGGGCGGCGAGCTGCTGCCCGCCACCTGGCAGGACGGCAGCCTGTCCGCCACCGTCACCGCGCTGGGTGAGTACACCGTGCTGTTCGAGGGCGAGGCGCTCGCGCCGTCCGCGCCTGCCGAGCCGATGGCCCCACCGCCCGCGCCCTCCGAGCTGGCCGCCGAAACGCAGGACTCCGGCGCCCTGACGGCCCTGCTGTTGTCCGCCGGCTTTTTAACGGCGGGCGGCGCCGTGGCCATCCCGGTCGGCATCCGCATCCACCGGCGCAGAAAGCTTTAAACGCGCCAGGCAGTCGCGCATTTTATTTCACCGTTAAATCCTAATTTAAACAGGCAAAATAGCCGGGCGGCTATTTTGCCTGTTTTTTATGCTGTTTTTCTTCCATTATTCTTTGGCGGCACGCCCAGATGTGCTATAATACCCGAGAGCCGGCTTTGCCCGGCGCCCAGCACATAACACATAGGCGGTGAGGACAGCTTGGCACGCATAAAAACCTGGGCAGGCCACCTTTACACGGGATACGCCATACCAAAGGCCGTCCTGCTGGTTGCCGTGGCCGCGCTCTACCTTGTGCTGGTCGCGTACGGCGGCGGAAACGTGGCGGCCTTTTTGTTGTTCGCCGTGGCGGTGGCCGGCTACATTGTGTTGCCGGGGCTGCTGGGCGTGCAGCTGCTGGGGCGCACCCGCCTGCCCGCCGCCATCACAGGCTTTGAACTGCCCACGGCTCTGCTGCTGGGCTCGGGCTTTTTTGCGGTGTTGTACTGCTTTTCCATGCGCCTGGGGCTTTTGTGGTTGCTGCACGGGCTGCCGCCGTTTTTGGCGCTTTTTTATCTGGTATTGCTGGTGCGGCGTCAGGGCCTGCCACGGCCTTCCCGCGCCGGCCTTGCCGCCGCCGCGCCCAAACCCCACCAGTGGATGCTCCTTTTGCTGTTTGCCGCCCTGCTTTTGCTCTATACCTTCACCGGCGTTGTCAAGAACGCGCACCCGCTGAACGTGGGCGACACGCTGCTGAATCAGGACCTGCTGTGGAACGTGGGCAACGCCAACAGCTTCAAGCTCGCCTTCCCACCTCAGGACATCCGCTTTTACGACGTGCGGCTGCACTACCACTACCTCACCGAGCTGTTGGCCGGGGCACTCTCCATTGTCAGCGGCATTGACGCCTACGACATCCTGGCCTTTTACCTGCAGCCGTTGATGCTGGCGGCGCTGGTGCTTTGTCTGTACCGCTTTGGCCGGCTGATGTGGCCACACAGCCTGTTCAAGGCCGTTTTCTTCCCCTACAGCCTGTTCCTCTTCAGCTGCGCCAGCCTGTGGAAAATATTGCCCAACGGCCTCAGTGTGTTCTGGAACAGCCACATTACCCACCTCATCACCAACATCAACAGCCAAACCACCGCCGTGCTGTACCTTGCCATCTTCTGTGGGCTGTTTATCCGCGCCGCGCGCGCAAAGTACCGCACGGGCGCCGTGCACCTGCTGCTGGTATTATGCGCCTTTGTGTTGCTGTGCTTTTCCAAAGGGCCGCTGGCCGCCCTGCTCACCATCAGCCTGGTGCTGGCGCTGCTGGTGGGGCTGTTTTTGCGGCAGACGGGCTGGCGCGGGCTGCTGCTGGCCGGGGCCTTTGCGGGCATATTCCTGCTGGTGTATTTCACCATGTTCGCCTCCGGCGCCAACACCAGCATGAACTTCAACTGGACCAAGACGCTGGAGATGGGCTATTTCGTCAACATCCTCGACCACCTCTGGCGCTCCAACCTCTATGCCCACCACATCGCCATCCCAGTGCTGTACGTGCTGCAAAGCCTGCTGATGGCCCCCGCCCAGTTCCCCCTGTACCTGCGCGGGCTGGCCTTTGACCTGCGCCATTTCAACAAACTGCAGCCCGAGCGGCTGTTTTTCAACGCCATGGTGGTGGGCGGGCTGCTGGCCTATTTTCTGTTTTACCACCCGGCCATGAGCCAAACCTATTTTCTGTTTGGCGCCCTCTTTTTCATCACGCTGCTGGCGGTGGACAACCTGCGCTTTCTGGCCGCGCCCGGCGCCGCGGCCCAGCGCTGGAAGCGCATCGCCCACCGCGTGTTTGTGGGCATCGTGGCCCTTTTTGCGCTGGTGGGCTTTGCCACCACCGCTTTCCTCTACACAAACCTTATTGGCAGCGGCGCGCGGCAGCTGGCCCGCAACATTGGCCTTACCGAAAAATACCCCTACGACGTGGTGGTGACCGCCGATGATGAGGCCGCCATGCTTTGGCTGCGGGACAACACCGACCCCACCATCATGTTCGCCACCAACCGCATCCACACCGGCGCGCGCAAAGAAGGCATCAGCAACCTCTACTCGGCGCTGAGCGGCCGGCAGGGCTATATGGAAGGCTTCCAGTACGCCCTGACCAACATGGGCGTGGCCATTCCGGTCATCGAGGAGCGCCTGGCTATAAACGAGGCACTGTTCAGCGCGGACACCACGCCCGCGGACGTGGCCGCACTGTGCCACGAAAATGGCATCACCCACCTCATCTTCAGCACCCAGATGGACGGCAGCGACACCCAGCTGGAGCACCTCCCATGCCTCTACCGCTCCAATTCGATCCGGCTGTACCAGGTGCCCTGACACCGCGGCACGCCCCCCTTTTGTCGCATATGATCACCGCATCAAGCCCCGCCCACAAGCCAGCCGAAGCAAAAAGCTTCGGCTGGCTTTTTGTGCACTTTTCCAGGCGGGCTGGAAAGGTTTACTATTTTTCGACACAAACGAGCGGTCGCACGCTTTAATCGGCGCAGGGCGCCTTTCTGCTCCATGTTACCTGTGTGTATAATTTGCCGAAAAACCAGTCCTGTGTCTGAAACTTTCACACTTTTTTGGTTGTATGTGCCCAATAATTGTATAGAATGATGTTACCCAGAACATTGCTGGGAGTTCTGCATGTTCCCTATAATGAACTTGTCGAAAAGCATCGCTTTCTATACATGCAGAGCACCCAGCTTCCACACAAGAACCGGGTGAATATGGAGGTGTGTTCGCATGCTGTCTCAAACAACCACAGCCCAAATCGTCTCAGAGATACACAAGATCATCGACTACGATATCAACATCATGGACGAGAACGCCTTTATCTCGGCCAGCACCAACCCCAACCGCGTGGGCACCTTCCACGCCGGCGCCAAAAAGGTCATCATGCAGCAGCTGAACGAGCTGGCCGTGTACAACGAATGCCTTCCCCGTGGACATCGAAAACGAGAACATCGATGAGCTGCGGTACGGTTATTAACAACGGCAGTGCGTGGTCATTGCCCGCAGGGGGTCGTGACATTGAAGAAATGCATCATCGTACCAGACTCTTTTAAGGGCACCCTCTCCTCCATAGAGATCTGCAACATTTTGGAGCGGAAAGTGCTGGAATACTACCCCCAATGCCAGGTGGTGGCCCTGCCGGTGGCCGACGGCGGCGAGGGCACCGTGGACTGCTTCATGATGGCGCAGGACGACGGGCAGCGCATAGAGCTGGAGGTCAGCGGCCCCTTTCCCGGCGAAAAGGTGCCGGGCTTCTACGGGCGCTTTGGCGACGTGGCCGTGGTGGAGATGGCCGCCGCCGCGGGCCTGCCGCTGGTGAAAGGGCGCAAATTCCCCGAAAAGACCACCACCTTCGGCGTGGGCGAGCTCATCCGCCACGCGGTGGAGCACGGTGCCAAACAGGTGATTTTGGGCCTGGGCGGCAGCAGCACCAACGACGGCGGCTGCGGCTGCGCGGCCGCGCTGGGCGTGCGCTTCACCGATGCTTCCGGCCAGAGCTTTGTGCCAGTGGGCGCCACGCTGCACGACATCGCCGGCATCGACGTGGCCCCCGCAAAAGCGCTGCTGGCCGGCGTGCAGATCACCGCCATGTGCGACGTGGAGGCCCCCTTGTACGGCCCGTCGGGCGCCGCGGCCGTCTTCGGCCCGCAAAAGGGCGCCGACGCCGCCATGGTGCAGCGGCTGGAGGAGGAGCTCATCTGCCTGGACAAGGCCATCCAGGCCCACCTGGGCCTTAAGGTGGCCACTCAGCCCGGCGCGGGCGCCGCAGGCGGCTTTGGCGCGGGCGTGCTGGCCTTTCTCGGCGGCGAGCTGCGCTCCGGCATCGAGACGGTGCTCGACATCGTGCACTTCGACGACCAGCTGGCCGACGCCGACCTCGTTTTCACCGGCGAAGGCCGCATCGACCGCCAGAGCCTGGACGGCAAGGTGGTCATCGGCGTGGCCCGCCGGGCCCTGCTGCGGCAAGTGCCGGTGGTGGCCATTGTGGGCGACGTGGGCGAGGGCGCGGAATCCGCCTATGCCTGTGGGGTCTCGGCCATCTTCAGCACCAACCGTGTGGCCCTGCCCTACTCCGAGGCCAGCATGCGCAGCCGGCAAGACCTGCAGGACACCGCAGACAACATCCTGCG
>JBFXKS010000094.1:0-6748 GCA_050173515.1 Oscillospiraceae bacterium
AACGAGGAGCACGGCATCGTGCCCACCACCATCGTGAAGGAGATAGCCGGGCTCATCGAGATATCGAAAGAGGTGAGCGACGGCAAGAAGGGCCGGCGCCTGAGCAAGGGCGAGCGCGAGCAGATGATCACCCAGCTGACGCGCGAGATGCGGCAGGCGGCCAAGATGCTGGAGTTTGAGCACGCGGCATTTTTGCGCGACAGGATAGAGAAGCTGCGCCGGGGCGAGACGCTGGTGAACGAGACCGACACCAGCCGCGGGGTGCGGCGCTCGCGCCGCGGCCGCCAGCGCGACCATGAGCAGCAGGACAAAACAGAGCGGCCCGGCTTTGGCGCAGGGTAGCGCAAAAGCGGCCGACGGCAGGAGCCACACAACACAGACGATAGGGAGACGGCGAATTTTGGCAAACGACAAAATCATTATAAAGGGTGCGCGCGAACACAACCTGAAGAACATCGACGTGACCATCCCGCGCGACAAGCTGGTGGTGATGACCGGCATCTCCGGCAGCGGCAAAAGCAGCCTGGCTTTCGACACCATCTACGCCGACGGCCAGCGGCGCTATATGGAGAGCCTGTCCAGCTATGCGCGGCAGTTTTTGGGCCAGATGGAAAAGCCGGACGTGGACGAGATACAGGGGCTGTCGCCAGCCATTTCCATAGACCAGCGCACCACCAGCAAGAACCCGCGCTCCACCGTGGGCACGGTGACGGAGATCTACGACTACCTGCGCCTGCTGTACGCGCGCATCGGCGTGCCGCATTGCCCCGAGTGTGGCCGGCCCATCACCCAGCAGTCGGTGGACCAGATGGTGGACAGTGTGCTGGCGCTGCCCCAGGGCACGCGCTTCATGGTGATGGCGCCGGTGGTGCGCGCGCGCAAGGGCACCCAGCAAAAGGAGTTCGAGGCGGCGCGGCGCGGCGGCTATGCCCGGGTGCGCGTGGACGGCTTGATCTATGACCTGGAGGAAGACATCCAGCTGGAGAAAAACAAAAAGCACAGCGTGGACATCGTGGTGGACCGCCTGGTGCGCAGCGACGAGGTGCGCAGCCGCCTGGCCGACTCGATCGAGACGGCGCTTTCGCTGAGCGGCGGGCTGGTGACCATCAGCGTGGTGGACGGTGAGGAGATGCAGTTCAGCCAAAGCTATGCCTGCCCCCAGCACGGCACCTCGATAGACGAGCTGACGCCGCGGATGTTCAGCTTCAACAACCCCATGGGTGCGTGCGAGCTGTGCACGGGGCTGGGCACCTTTATGGAGGTGGACCCAAAGCTGGTGCTGCCCAACCGCAACCTCAGCATCCGCGAGAAGGCCATCAAGGCCAGCGGGTGGTACTATGCGCCGGGCTCCATGAGCGAGATGTACTATCTGGGCCTTGGCAAGCGGTATGGCTTTACATTAGACACGAAAATAAAAGACATGAGCCCCGAGGCGGTGGACGCGCTGCTGTATGGCACCAAGGGCGAAAAGCTGGACATGCACCGCGAAAACGAGTTTGGCTCGGGCCGCTATGTCACCGACTTCGAGGGCATCATCCCGAATTTGGAGCGGCGCTTCCGCGAGACCAGCAGCGAGTGGGTGAAAGAGGAGATTGCGCTGGTGATGAGCAGCGTGCAGTGCCCCGAGTGCCACGGGCTGCGCCTGAAGCCGGCCAGCCTGGCGGTGACGGTGGGCGGGCAGAACATCAGTGAGCTGACGCTGGGCTCGGTGGCGGACGAGGTGGCGTTTTTTAAAGAGCTGCAGCTGACCGAGCGCGAGCACCTGATAGCCGACGGGGTGCTGAAAGAGATATTGGAGCGGCTGGGCTTTTTGCAGAGCGTGGGCCTGGGCTACCTGACCCTGGCGCGCGGCGCGGCCAGCCTGTCGGGCGGCGAGAGCCAGCGCATCCGCCTGGCCACACAGATCGGCAGCGCGCTGACCGGCGTATTGTATGTGCTGGACGAGCCCAGTATCGGGCTGCACCAGCGCGACAACGACAAATTGATTTCGACGCTGAAACGCCTGCGGGACCTGGGCAACACGCTGATCGTGGTGGAGCACGACGAGGAGACCATCCGCCAGGCGGACTTCATCGTGGACATCGGCCCGGGCGCCGGGGTGCACGGGGGCGAGCTGGTGGCCGCCGGCACGCTGGACGAGGTGCAAAAGGCGCCGCGCAGCATCACCGGGCAGTACCTGGCCGGCAAGCGGGCGGTGGACGTGCCCAAGAAGCGCCGCAAGGGCCACGGCCGCGTGCTGGAGGTGGTGGGCGCCAGCCAGAACAACCTGAAAAACCTCACCGTGCAGTTCCCGCTGGGCGTGATGACCGCCGTCACGGGCATCTCCGGCTCGGGCAAGTCGTCGCTGGTGAATGAGATACTGTACAAGCGCCTGGCGGCCGACCTGAACGGCGCCCGCGCCCACGCCGGGGCCCACACCGAGCTGAAGGGCGAGGAGTGGGTGGACAAGGTCATCGGCATAGACCAAAGCCCCATTGGGCGCACGCCGCGCTCGAACCCGGCCACCTACACCGGCGTGTTCACCGATATCCGCGCGCTGTTTAGCCAAACGCAGGAGGCAAAGATGCGCGGGTACGGGCCCGGGCGCTTTTCCTTCAACGTGAAGGGCGGGCGGTGCGAGGCCTGCGAGGGCGACGGCATTTTGAAGATCGAGATGCACTTTTTGCCGGACATCTTTGTGCCGTGCGAGGTGTGCAAGGGCGCGCGCTACAACCGCGAGACGCTGGAGGTGCGCTACAAGGACAAGAACATCCACGACGTGCTGGAGATGACCGCCGAGGAGGCCATGGCATTCTTTGAGAACATCCCGCGCATCCACCGCAAGATAAAGACGCTGGTGGACGTGGGCCTGGGCTATATCAAGCTGGGGCAAAGCGCCACCACGCTTTCGGGCGGCGAGGCCCAGCGGGTGAAGCTGGCGCTGGAGCTGGCCAAGCGCGAGACAGGCCAGACGGTGTATATTCTGGACGAGCCCACCACGGGATTGCACACCGAGGACGTGCGCAAGCTTTTGAAGGTGCTGGACAAGCTGGTGGACGCCGGCAACACGGTCATCGTCATCGAGCACAACCTCGACGTGATCAAGCGGTGCGACTATGTGATAGACCTGGGGCCGGAGGGCGGCAGCGCCGGCGGCGAGGTGATTGCCACCGGCACGCCTGAGCAGGTGGCCAAAAACCCGGCGTCCTTCACCGGGCAATACTTGGCGCCCATGCTGGAAAAGGCGAAAAAGCGGCCGGCGGGCGGTTCATAAAAACAGGGGATTTAGCCGGGCGCTCACTTGTAACATTCTTGGAAATGGTGTAAAATTAAAAAGATAAGTTTGGGAAGCTACAGGCACGGGCAGGGAAAGAACAAGGGTGAAGCGTGGAGCGATTACAGTATACGAGAAACGAGCAGGCGGTGCAGGTGCTAGCGGCCCATTACGGCCGTGCGCCGCGCGCGTTGGTGCGCAGCTTTGGCTGCCAGCAGAACGTGAACGACACAGAGCGCCTGAAAGGCGTGCTGCTGGATTTGGGCTTTGTGCTGACGGGCCGCGCCGACGAGGCAGACCTGATCTTGTTCAACACCTGCGCGGTGCGCGAGCACGCCGAACAGCGTATATTTGGCAACCTGGGCGCGCTGAAGGCGCTGAAGCAGGCGCGGCCCACGCTGCTGCTGGGCCTGTGTGGCTGCATGGCCGAGCAGAAGAGCACCATAGACAAGCTGAAAGAGAGCTATCCCTTTGTAGACATGCTGCTGGAGCCCAACGGGGCCGACCGCCTGCCCGAGCTGCTGGTGGAAAAGCTGACCACCCGCAAAAAGGCCCTGCGCGTGCCGCCCATACGCACCGAGCTGGTGGAGGAGATCCCCTTGAAGCGCGAGTCGTCCTTCAAGGCGTTTTTGCCCATCATGTACGGCTGCGACAACAACTGCTCTTACTGCGTGGTGCCGCTGGTGCGCGGGCGCGAGCGCAGCCGCCTGGCCGCCGACGTGCTGGAAGAGTTCCAGGCGCTGGTGGACGCCGGCTACCGCGAGATAACCCTGTTGGGCCAGAACGTGAACTCCTACGGCCGCGGCAATGAGGAAAAGCTGGACTTCAGCGACCTTTTGCAGATGCTGAACGCGGTGCCGGGCGAGTACCGCATCCGCTTCATGACCAGCCACCCGAAAGACGCCACGCGCAAGATGATAGACACCATCGTGGCGGGCGAGCATTTGTGCAAGCATTTGCACCTGCCCATCCAGTCGGGCTCGAACGACATTCTGGCGCGCATGAACCGCAGCTACACCAGCGAGGACTATCTGGCGCTGATACGCTATGCGAAATCCGTGTGCCCAGAGATGACCTTTTCGTCGGACGTGATGGTGGGCTTCCCCGGCGAGAGCGCGGCCGACTTTGAAAAGACGGTGGAGGTGGTGCGCGAGGTGGGCTTCTCCCAGCTGTTCACCTTCATCTACTCCCGCCGCCCGGGCACAAAGGCCGCCGAGCAGCCGGACGAGACGCCCCACAAGGAAAAGTCGGACCGCATCCAGCTTTTGGTGGACCTGCAGGACGAGGTGGTGGCGCAGCTTGCTGCGCCTTTTGTGGGGCAGGTGTTCGAGGGCCTGGTGGAGGACGAGGGCCGCGAAGAGGGTAGCCTTGTGGCCCGGCTGGACAACAACATGCTGGTGGAGTTCATGGGCGACGAGGCCTTGATGGGCTGCTTTGTGCCGCTGAAGATAACGGCGGTGAAAGGCGCGATGCTGAAAGGCAGCCTTGCTTAGATGATTGTGTGGAGAAACAGCACGTGGTTTTGAATAAACAAAAAGGACAGTGATAAACGATGGAGTATAGCCAGAAAACAGTGGAGCAATTCATGCAGGCGGCCAAGGCCCTGCAGCAGGACCCGGCCTATATCGAGCTGAAAACCGCGCGCGAGGCCAACGACGCGAACGCCGGCCTGAAAGACCAGATCGACGCGTTCAACGAGGTGCGCACCGCGCTGAACCAGGAGATCGGCAAGGGCGAGCGGGACGGCGCCAAGGTGAGCGAGCTGAACGACCGCATCAACCAGCTGTACAACGAGATCATGACGGATGCGACCATGGTGGCCTTCAACGACGCGAAGGACAGCATGAACGGCCTCATCGCCTATATCAACGCCATCATCACGGCGGCGGTGGACGGCGAAGACCCCACCGGCGTGCAGCCGCCGGCGCAGGGTGGCTGCGGGCCCGACGGTTGCTCCGGCTGTTCCGGCTGCGGCTAACGGCCCTGAGGCATCATGGTATCCATAAAACGAAAAACGGCCTCGCTTAGCGGGGCTTGTTTTTAATCGAAGCAAGCAGCGCGCTGGGGGTGTGGCACAAAAATGGCGGACTTTTCTCCGATGATGCGGCAATATCTGGAAATCAAAAGCCGCAACAAGGAAAACATCGTGTTTTTCCGCGTGGGCGACTTTTACGAGATGTTCTACGACGACGCGATACTGGCGTCGAAGGAACTGGAGCTGACGCTCACCGGCAAAGAGTGTGGGCAGGAGGAGCGCGCGCCCATGTGCGGCGTGCCCCACCACTCGGCCGAGGCCTACATTGCGCGGCTGATAGAAAAAGGCTACAAGGTGGCCATTGCCGAACAGGTGGAGGACCCCGCCACGGCCAAAGGCCTGGTGGAGCGCGAGGTGGTGCGCGTGGTGACGCCGGGCACGGTGATAGAGAACACCATGCTGCAGGACGACCGCAACAACTACCTTGGCAGCATTTACATGGAAGCGGGCACCGCCGGTGTCTGCTTTGCCGACATCTCCACCGGCAAGGCCTACACCGCCTGCTTTGAAGGCGACGACGCCGTGAAGCTGGTGCTGGCCGACTTGGCCCGCTTTTCGCCCAGCGAGCTGTTGTTCAACAGCGAGGTGCTGAAATACCGCCAGGTCACCGACTTTGTGAAAAGCCGCCTCACCTGCACGGTGGAGCTTCTGGACGACAGCGAATTTTCAAAGGCCAACGCGATGGGGCATTTGGCCGAGCAGTTTGGCGACGCGCTGGAAGCCAGCGTAGACGTGAAGCGGGACGTGCCCGGCCTGCAGGCGCTGGGCGCCTTGCTCAGCTATCTTGCCATCACCCAGAAAAAAGGCGTGGAGCGCCTGAAGAGCGTGGAGCAGTACAGCCCGGCGCAGTATATGCACCTGTCGCCCATCACCCGGGTGAACCTGGAGTTGACCGAGACGGCCCGCGGGCGTGAAAAGAAGGGGACGCTGCTGTGGGTGCTGGACCAAACCACCACCGCCATGGGCCGACGGCTGATGCGCACCTGGCTGGACCAGCCGCTGATGGACGCGGGGGCCATCAACGCGCGGCTGGACGGCGTGGAGGAGCTGGTGGGCGACAACGTGCGCCGGCTGGAGCTTTCCGAGGCGCTGGCCGGCGTGTTCGACATGGAGCGGCTGATGACGCGCGTGGTGTACGGCAGCGCCACGCCGCGCGACGTGGCGGCGCTGGGCGTCACCTGCGAGAGGCTGCCGGGCATCCGCGCGCTGCTGGAGGGCTGCACCTGCAGCGAGCTGGCCCAGCTGCGCGCAGGGGTGGACCCTCTGCAGGATTTACACGTGCTCATCACCAACACACTGGCCGAGGCCCTGCCCGCCAAGCTGGGCGAGGGCGGGGTGATCCGCAGCGGGTTCGACGCCGAGGTGGACGAGCTGCGCGACACCGTGAGCGGCGGCAAGGGCATGCTGGCGGCGGTGGAGTCCAAGCTGAAAGAGGAGACGGGCATCCGCACGCTGAAAAT
>JBFXKS010000095.1:0-6695 GCA_050173515.1 Oscillospiraceae bacterium
CCACGCGGCCATTGAGGACATCCACATTGCCCACGCATCGCTGTCACAGCTGCGGGCGGCCGCCGGCCTGGACGCCCAAAGCCTTGCATCCCGAATTTTGGACGATGGGAAGGCAAAGCGATGAGGCTTGACCAATATCTGGTGCAGCAGGGCCTTGTGCCCAGCCGCGAACGCGGGCGGGCGCTCATCATGGCAGGCCTTGTGTATGTGAACGGGCAAAAGGCCGAAAAGGCAGGCGCCACCCTGCCGGATGCACCTCTGGTGGAGATCCGGGGCAACGACAACCCCTATGTCAGCCGCGGTGGCCTGAAACTGGAAAAAGGCCTGAAGGTGTTCTCCGTGTCGCCAAAAGGCCGTGCCTGCATCGACGTGGGCGCCTCCACCGGTGGGTTCACCGATTGTCTTTTGCAGCACGGCGCCCGCCGGGTGTATGCGGTGGATGTGGGCTATGGGCAGCTGGCCTGGAGCCTGCGCAATGACGAACGTGTGGTGGTGATGGAGCGCACCAACATCCGAAACATTGACCCCACTGACATTCCCGATAAGATAGATTTATTCACATCCGATGTGTCCTTCATTTCGCTTTACCATGTTTTTTCGTCTCTTTCCAATATTATCGCGGACGGATGTGAAGGCATTTGCCTTGTCAAGCCGCAATTTGAGGCTGGAAAAGAGAAAGTTGGCAAGAATGGCGTGGTGAAGGATATAGACACACACATCGATGTCTTGAATAAAGTGGCAGGATATGCACTTGAATTCGAATATTCTGTTTTGGATATGGACTATTCGCCCATACGCGGGCCAAAGGGCAATATTGAATACCTGATGCACCTGTGCAATGATGGCCTGCACGATGCACCGTCCGCCGGAACGATACAGGCCCTGTGTCAACGCGCGCAAATCGAACTGAATGGAGACAGCTAGCATGACCGTTTATCTGGTGGCAAATACCCATAAGCCGGAGGCCATCCGTTTGTTGCAGATGGCGGCACAGGTGTTGGCGCAGGAGGGCGTGACCCTTTTGGCAGACGGCTGCGATGGCCAGTTGGCGGCAGACGCCTTCCCGGGTAGGGTCCTCGCCACGGAAAAGGCTTTCGAGCAAGCCGATGTGGTGGTCAGCATTGGGGGCGACGGCACCATGCTGCAGGCCGCGCGGCACACCATGATGCACAAAAAACCACTTCTGGGCGTCAATATTGGGCGCTTGGGCTTTCTCACCAACATCGAGAGCGACGAGGTGGAGAACCTGCGGCGCCTGGCACGTGGCGACTATTGGGTCGAACAGCGCAGCGTCATCCGTGCCGACATAGAATACATGGATGCCGCGCCCGCGCTGGCCCTGAACGACCTGGTGTTGTGCAAGGCCTCGGCCGAGCGCGCGGTGGTGCTGGATATCTTCTGCGACGATATCTTTGTCAGCCACGTGCGGGGCGACGGCGTCATCATCGCCACTCCCACCGGCTCCACGGCCTACTCCATGAGCGCCGGCGGGCCCATCGTCGACGCCCGCCTCGGCGGCATTGTGGTTACGCAGATCTGCGCCCACATCGTGCACACGCCGCCTTTGGTGCTTTCGCCGGAGCGTATTTTGCGCGTGGTGCCGCAGGGCACCGACGACGAGAAGGTGGCCCTTGTCTGCGACGGGAAACAAGCCGTGGAGCTTCAAAACGGCAGGCCGGTGCTCATTCGTCAGTCGGAATGGACGGTCCCGCTGGTGCAATTCAACGCGGCCGAACAGCTTGAGTCCATCGACAGAAAACTGAAGGGCAGGTGAGCGACCGATGAAAAGCAGGCGGCAGGCCAAGATTTTGGAACTGGTGGAGTCCCAGCCCATCGAGCGGCAGGAGGTTTTGCTGGACCTTTTGCGCGAAAGCGGGTTTGACGTGACGCAGGCCACTGTTTCGCGCGACATTCGGGAGCTCAACATCGTGAAGGCCACCACCGGAGACGGAAAATACCGTTATGTGGCCACCTACAATGGCGAACGCGCCGTGCACGGCCCGAGCAGATTTGAGACCATTTTCAAGGAGTCGGTGCTCAAGGTGGACTATTCCATGAACATCGTGCTGGTGAAGTGCTTCGACGGCATGGCCAACGCCGCATGCGAGCTGTTCGACTCAATGGTGTGGGACCACGTGGTGGGCACGCTTGCCGGGGACGACACCTTCATCATTTTGGTAAGGGACGAGGCCGCCGCCGTGCGCTTATGCGAACAGCTGCGCAAATATGCACAATAAACAAAGCCGCTGCGAGGGTAGGACATGCTGAGCGAAATCATCATCCACAATGTTGCCGTCATCGAGAAAGCCACCGCTTCCTTTTCCGGTGGCTTCACGGTGTTGACGGGAGAAACCGGCGCAGGCAAGTCTATCCTCATCGACTCCATCAACGCCATCATGGGCAACCGCACCACGCGTGATATCGTGCGCGGCGGCGCGGAAAAATCCGCCATATGGGCGCAGTTTTCCGCGGTATCGCCCGCCATACAAAGCCAGCTGGACGCGGGCGGCTTCCCACAGGAGGACCCCCTTCTGTTGCAGCGGGAAATCAGCGCCGAGGGCAAAAGCGCCGGTCGCATCAACGGCGTGCCGGCCACAGCCGCCGTGCTGCGCCAGCTCTGCGGCGGCCTGGTGAACATCCATGGCCAGCAGGATAATCAGGGCCTTTTGAACCCCGCCCAGCACATCCGGATTTTGGACGCCTATGCGGACAACGGCGCGCTTTTGGCGCAGTATCAGGCGGTTTACAAGGAACTGGTGCGCATCCAAAAAGAGATGGAAGCCCTCACCATGGACGAGGCGCTGAAAAACCGCAAGCTGGACCTTTTGCGCCACGAGCTGGAGGAGATAGAGGGCGCAGGCCTTGCAGAAGGCGAGGAAGAACAGCTGCTGGAGCAGCGCCACCTGGCGCAGAATGCGCAGCAGATCACAGACGCGCTCTACCAGGCGCACGCCATGCTGACGGGCGACGAAGACAGCGATGGCGCCGCGGTGCTGCTGTCCCGCGCGGCGTCGAACGTGGAGGTGGCCGCCGGCTTTGTGCCGGCGCTGGAGCAGGCGGCAAATGCGCTGAACGAGATGTATTACAGCGCCAACGAGATCGCCCATTCGCTGCAGGACCGGCTTTTGAACCAGCAGGGTTTTGCCCAGCCGCTTGACCAAATGGAACAGCGTCTGGACGTTATATTTCACCTGAAACAAAAATATGGCCAGACGGTGGAGGCCGTGCTGGCCTATGGCGCCAGGGCCCGGCAGGAGCTGGAGACCATCGAATTTTCCAGCCAAAAGCTGGCCGAACTGGCAAAGCAGGAAGTGGATGTGCAGGCCAAAACACAAGCGCTGGCCACACAGCTCACCCAAGCCAGAACAGACGCGTTCGCGCGGCTGAACGGCGAGATTTCCGGCATGCTCGCTTTTTTGAACATGCCGGGCATCAAGATGGGCCTGAAGGCCGGCACCATGCCGTTTAGCACCACCGGGCAGGACGAAATGGAGTTTCTGATCTCCACAAACCCGGGCGAGGCACCCAAACCACTGGTGCGCATCGCCTCGGGCGGGGAACTCTCCCGCATCATGCTGGCCATCAAAAGCGCGCTGGCCGGCAAAGACCAGGTGCCCACGGTTATCTACGATGAGATAGACACCGGCATCTCCGGCTCTGCGGCGGACCACATTGGCCAGCTGCTGCGCAACACTGCCGCCGACCGGCAGGTCATCTGCGTCACCCACACGGCGCAGATAGCCGCCTACGCCGCGCGCCACCTGCTGGCGGAAAAAAAGGTGCGGAACGGCCGCACCTACACCGAGATACGCGAGCTGGACCGCGAGGAGCGCGTGCGGGAGTTGGCCCGCATCATGTCGGGCGATACCATCACACAGCTTTCGCTGGCAAACGCACAGGAAATGCTGGACATGGCCCAAAAAGCCTGATACCATTTCGCCTTGCTACAAGGAGCATTTTAAAGAGGAGGTTCTCTTTCATGGATAACGTGTTCGACACACTGGAAGCGCGGGGGCTGGTGGCCCAGGCCACCAACGCCGAAGCCATCCGCAAAACGCTGGCCGATGGCCCCGTCACCTTCTACATCGGGTTCGACGCCACGGCCGACAGCCTGCATGTGGGCCACTTTTTGCAGCTGGTGGTCATGCGGCACCTGCAGCAGGCCGGCCACCGCCCCATTGCGCTGCTGGGCGGCGCCACCACCATGATAGGGGACCCCACCGGCAAGAGCGACATGCGCAAGATGCTGACGCGCGAAGAGATAGACCACAACGCCCAGTGTTTCATGAGGCAGATGTCCAAATTTGTGAAATTTGGCGAAGGTAAGGCCTTTATGATGAACAATGCCGACTGGCTATTGAAGCTGAACTACATGGAGTTCCTGCGCGATGTGGGCATCCACTTCTCGGTGAACAAGATGCTGGCCACCGAAGCCTTCAAGGCCCGCATGGAGCGCGGCCTCTCCTTCATGGAGTTCAACTATATGCTGCTGCAAAGCTACGACTTTTTGTACCTCTACCAGAACCATGGCTGCACCATGCAGTTTGGCGGCAACGACCAATGGAGCAACATCATCAGCGGCGTCGATTTGATCCGCCGCAAAGAGAGCGCCGAAGCCTACGGCCTCACCTTCACCCTGCTCACCACAAAAGAGGGCAAGAAGATGGGCAAAACCGAGCAGGGCGCCGTGTGGCTGGACCCAAAAAAAACATCTCCGTACGACTTTTTCCAGTATTGGCGCAACATTGACGACGGCGACGTGCAGAACTGCATGCGCCTGCTCACAGATATCCCCCTGCCGGAGATCGATGCCGTTGACACCCAGGACGGCCCGTCTATCAACGCGGCAAAAGAGCGCCTGGCGCATGAACTCACCCGCGTGGTGCACAGCCCCGCAGACGCCGACAAGGCCCTTGAAACAGCTCGCAGCCTGTTCATCGGCAAGAAGGACAGCGCGGACATGCCCACCACCACCTTGTCGCCCGATGAGCTTGCAGACGGGCAAATCGGCCTTTTGGAACTTTTGATGCTCTGCGGCCTCACCGCGTCGAAAGGGGAGGGGCGCCGCCTGGTGGAGCAGGGTGGCATCTCTGTGGATGACCAGAAGATAGCCGACGCAGCTTTCACAATATCTGGCGACGCACTCAAGAATGGCGTCACCATCAAAAAAGGCAAAAAAGTATACCACAAAGCCATTATGTGATTATCAATCAGACAATAATTATGTTTATATAGAATAAAACCAGCCTCGCACAAAAGTGCAAGGCTGGTTTTATCTCTATGTTGATTATACTGAAAAAGCGTTTCTAAGCTGTTGGATGGACACGTCGGCATCTTCCTGCCGCACCAGCAGCGAGATGTCATAGTCCGAGGTGGTGATCATGGAGACCGCGATGCCTTTCTCATTCAGGCAAGACAGTGCCCGCGCGGCCACACCGGCGCTCACCACCATGTCGTTGCCAAACAGGCACACCTTAGTAAATCCACCGCTGATCATGGGCGGATTCTCTTTGCTGCTATTTCCCAGCGCCTTCATAGCCGTCTCGAAAAAGTCGAAAGCCGCCGAAAAGCTGAAACGAAAACGCTTGCCCGAGGGCGCCGTCTGGCTGATCATGTCCACCACCACGCCGGCATCGGCCAGCACATTCAGTGTCTTCGTCATAAACAGCGCATCTGCGTCTAAATAGCTAACGAGCATCACGTTTTCCACGCTGGTTATCTTATCCACGCCATGCATGGGCAAATCCCTCCTTTGGCCACATTACAAATAGTAAATCATGGTTATTGTTCAGTCCAGCACGAGAAATTGTGGGTCGATGTACTGCTCTAATACGCCTTGTATATAGCCTCGCCCAAAGGCGCCGTTCTTGCCGCGCGCCGGGTGCACGGCGGCCATGTCGTCTGTGTAGTCTCGGAACAGATAGGTGCGCGGGTCGGAATAGTACTGCCCGCCGTAGTATTCATACTGCGTCACCGTGGGGTACACGGCCACGTCGGTGATCTCCAGCGGGTGCTCGGTGCCGTCCGGGTCGATCACTTTCACAAGCTCGAAGGTGAGGATCAGGCCGATCAGCTGGTCCGGCTGGGATTGCGCCGACAGAAAATTGCCCAGCGAGTAGGCCACCAGCACCTTGCGCCCGTCCTCGGCGCTCTCTATCCACTCCAGGTCCTGCACCACGTGCGGGTGGGTGCCCAATATCACGTCGGCGCCCCAAGCCGCAAAGCTGGCGGCCAAATCGCGCTGGGCCTGCACGATGTTGTGGCTGTCCTCCACGCCCCAGTGCACGCTCACCACCACCACATCGGCCATCTCGCGCGCGGCGCGCACCTTGGCCTCCATGGCCTCGCGCTCGGAGGTATAGATGACGGTGGCCGATGCATTTGCAGGCGTGGGGATGCCGTTGGTGTGCTCGGTGAAGGCCACATAGGCGATCTTCAATCCGTTCACTTCCTGCACCGGGATGTCGCTGCTGTCCTGCTTGTTTTTATAAAACCCATAGTTGATGGCATCGTCCGGCATGCTTTGCCAGAACTCCGCGGTCGCGTCGATG
Organism: Oscillospiraceae bacterium; assembly: GCA_050173515.1. Lineage (GTDB taxonomy): Bacteria > Bacillota > Clostridia > Oscillospirales > Ruminococcaceae > JAAYCI01. The sequence goes on from JBFXKS010000095.1 coordinate 6,552, forward strand.
CCCCTGGCGCCCATGTCGTAGCTGTGGTTGTTGGAGAGGGCAAACACGCGCCAGCCCGCGTCATAGGCGGCATGGCCCAGCTCTGCCGGGGTGGAGAAACAGGGGTAGGTGGCCGCCGGCAAGGTGCTGATCAAAGTCTCCTGG
>JBFXKS010000096.1:0-6660 GCA_050173515.1 Oscillospiraceae bacterium
GTATTTCTGCCCAGTGTGCCAACCCGTGTAGATGGAACAAAGGAATCTTTCCATGCATGAGGACATTGGTTTCAAGCAGCGCATCTACCGGCTGGTGGCCGAGATACCGCCGGGCTGTGTGGCCAGCTATGGGCAGCTGGCGCTGCTGGCCGGCGCGCCACGGTGGGCGCGCCGCGTTGGGCGGGCCATGCGCACGGCGCCGGCGGGCCTGCCCTGCCACCGCGTGGTGAATGCAGCCGGGCGCACCGCGCCCGGCTGGGCCGGGCAGCGCCGCCTGCTGGAAAAAGAGGGTGTACGCTTTGGCCCCAGCGGGCGGGTGGACATGAAAAAGCACCGCTGGCAGCGCTTGGTCACCCTATAGCGTTTTCAGGACAGATGCAAAAAACAGCCGCTCGCCCCAAGGCCGAGTGGCTGTTTTTGTGCGTTTTGGCGGTCAGCTCTGCGGCAGGGTGGCAACAACGGCATCGGCGGTGGCGAAGGCCGCGGCGTAGAGGCCCTCGGTGCTGGTGACGGACTCGAACTCGGCGGGGTTCACCATAAAGCCGTATTCGAACAGCACCGAGGGGCAAACCGTGGTGCGCGTGACATAGAAATAGCTCCACGCGGCGTCGCCGCCCTTGCGGCCCGTGGCCGGGCCAACGGCGTCCAGCAGGTTTTGGGCAAAGGCCTTGGACGCAGGCGTTGTGTAGGGGTGGTAGTAGTAGGCCTGCACGCCATGCACCTCGTTCAGGTCGGTGGTGAGGGGCATGGAGTTGTGGTGCACCGACAGGAAGAAATCCGGTTTTTCCAGCGTTTGGGCGGCCAGGCGGTCCTGCAGGGTGGGAAAGCTGTCGCCGGTGCGCGTCATGCTCACCTGTGCGCCCAGCTGGCGCAGGCGGTAGGCGATGGCCGTGGCCAGCGCGAGGTTGACGTCCTTCTCGTTGGGGCGCGCGCCCTCGCCCATCAGCCCCGCAGCGCCGATGTCCGTGTCTCCATGGCCGGGGTCCAGCAGGATGTGCATGCCGCTGAGCGGGGCGGCGGCGTCCGGGCTTTTGGCGGACGGGGCCTTCAAAAACAGGCGCGTCTGCCCGGCCTCGTACTCCAGGCTGTAGCCCCAGATGCCGGTGGTTTTCAGGCTGAGGGCAATGCCATTTTCCAGCGGCTGCACCGAGGCGGCGCCCACATATTTACTGGTGAAATTTTCGGGCAGGGCCAGGGTGGTATCGTAGAAGGTGAGCGTGAGCGTGGCGGTCTCAGCGCTGTAGGCCACATAGGCGGCCGGGGCGCCGGCGCCCTCGAAGCTCAGCCATTCGCCGCCGGGCGCTTCGGTGGCCGTGATGCCGGTAAAGGCGGCCGTGCCATCTTCGCCCTCGGGCAGCCACTCGCAGTTGCGCGCCAGCAGGTAGTCTCCACTTTTCAGCAGGTAGGCCCAGGTGCGCTTGCCATCGCGCCAGGTCTGCACACTGTCCTCCACCAGCGCCACGGCGCCTTCGGGGAAAGTCTCGTTCATCTGGCTCTCGTCGCCGGGGTCCTTCAGGGCGCTGGCGATTAGCGCCGTAACGCGCACCGCCTGGCCCTTTTCGGCCTTTTGGGTCTCGTCGTTCGTGGCGCCGCCGCCCCCGCCGCTTCCGCCGCCGGTGGACACCGTGCGGGTGACGTTCAGCGTGATGGACTTGTCGCCCTGCGAAAAAGTGAAGGCGTTGTCGCCCGGCTCCAGCTGCACGCCGACGCCAAAGGCCCCGCCCGCGGCGCGCCCAGCCACCTCCTCACCGTTCATCTGAAGCGGCAGGGCAGGGTCGCTGGTGCCCATGATGAACAGGCCCTCGGTGCCGATCTTGGCGTTTTGGGCGGGGTAGTTCACGCCCAGCACCTGCGGGATGGCAAAACCCGTGGGCAGCGCGATGTCCGATACCGGCTGCAGCACCGAGGCGAGGTGGCGCAGCTGCTGCGTTTGGCCCGCGGCGGCGGGCCAGCCGGCCAGCAGCGCCCCGCCATAGGCGGGCAGGCCGCGCGCGGCAAACAGGAAGTAGCCCTCGGTGTCGGCGGGCGGCTGCGCAAGCACCACGCCGGCGGCAGGCAGCCCTTCGTAGGCGGCCAGCCGCCGGGAGATGTTATCATTTTCTTCATCCGGCAGCGCCACGAGGGTCTCGAGCTGCTTTTCCGCCAGCAGCGTGGCGGCCCAGCCCTCTGCCAGCCGGCTTTCGGAAAGCTGCGCTGCGGCCGACAGCCAGGTGCCCTGGGCGGCCATTTTTGCCTGAAGCGTGCCCAGCAGGCCGCCAAAGGCCTCGGGCAGGGCGGCGCCATCCGCTTCAAGGCCGGAGAAGAGGACCGCGGCCACCGGATATTTCAGCGGCAGGGCCGCCAGGCTCTGGCACAGCTGGTCCTCATAGGCAGCGTGCCCCGGCGCAAAGGCGGCGTTGCCTTCACTGTGGGCAAGCTCTGCCACCGGGCCCTTGGCGCCTTGCGGCACGTCGCCGCCCGCCCAGGGGTCTACAGCCAGCCACAGCTGCAGCTGGCGGCCCTCCAGCACACCCGACAGGATGCCCAGCGGGTCCAGCTTATGAAAAAACGTGTCCTGCATCGCAACGCCCTCAAAGGTGGGAAAGATCTTGTCCCGCCAGAAGACGCAGGGGCCTTGCTTGGCCTCGAAGATGATCGTGTTGAAGCCATTTTCCACGGCGAAGTCGGCCGCCTCGGTGAAATAGGCGCGCAGGTCGTCTTCGGCGGCGTAGGGGTCCGGCGCGGCCACATTCAGCGCGCGCACCTCGCCCGCGGGCTGCCAGGCGGCGGGCGGCTCGCCACGCGGGGCGAAAGGGTCGAAGCCGAACAGCAGCACGGCGCCGGCGGCAAGCGCTAAAACCAGCACCACCACAATGCCCACGACGAGCAGGATGGCCCCGGTGTTTCGTTTCTTTTTTTCGAAATGCATAAGACCTCCACAACATGGCACGGCACGGGTTTCCGGGGAAATGCCCCAGTGGTGCGCGGCGCGGCGAACAAGCTGATTATAGCACAGGGTGGGGCGATTTGCGAGAAAGGGGCGGATACAGTATAATAGAAGTACGATGGGAGAGAGAGAAATGTTGCAGCCGCCGGCGCGGCGGAAAGGAGGGGCCCGGCATGGAGATAGCGCAGATCGTCTGGCTGGTTTTGATGGTGGTGTTCATCATTTTGGAGGCCTCTACGGCCAGCCTGGTGAGCATCTGGTTTTGTGCGGGGTCTTTGGTGGCGCTGCTGGTGGCGCTGGTGTGGCCCACCGTTTATTTCGCGCAGGTGCTGGCCTTTTTGGTGGTCAGCGTGGTAACACTGCTGGCGCTGCGCCCGGTGGCGCGGCGGCTGGTGGGCAACCGCCGCGTGGCCACAAACGCCGACGCCAACATCGGCAAGCTGGCGCAGGTGGTGAGCGAGATACAGCCCGGAAACTTTGGCCGTGTGAAACTGGAGGGCCTGGAGTGGACCGCCAAGGCAGACGTGGTGCTGAAAGTGGGCAGCTGGTGCCGCGTGGACGCGATAGAGGGCGTGAAGCTGGTGGTGTCTCCCGCCGAGGCACCTGTTGGCAGCAACTGAAAAAGGCCGGGCGCGGGCCCTTGGCCTTTTAGCCAAATTGAAAAAGCAGAGGAGGATGCGAGATGGTGGGTTGGATAATTTTGGGTGTGGTGGTCTTTATCGTACTGCTGGTGGTCATCGCCAACATAAAAATCGTGCCGCAGGCCTCGTGCTATGTGCTGGAGCGCATGGGCGTGTACCACGCCACGTGGGACGCGGGGCTGCACGTGAAGCTGCCCTTTGTGGAGCGGGTGTCGAAGCGGGTGTCGCTGAAAGAACAGGTGGTAGACTTCAACCCCCAGCCGGTGATCACGCGCGACAACGTGACCATGCAGATAGACACGGTGGTGTTTTTCCAGGTGACGGACGCCAAGCTGTACACCTATGGTGTGGAGCGGCCTATCTCGGCCATAGAGAACCTGACGGCCACCACGCTGCGTAACATCATCGGCGAGCTGGAGCTGGACCACACGCTCACCAGCCGCGATGTGATCAACACCAAGATCACCGCCACGCTGGACGAGGCCACCGACAAGTGGGGCATCAAGGTGAACCGGGTGGAACTGAAGAACATCCTGCCGCCCAGCGAGATACAGGACGCGATGGAGAAGCAGATGAAGGCAGAGCGCCAGCGGCGCGAGGCCATCTTGCGGGCCGAGGGCGAAAAGCGCAGCGCCATTTTGGTGGCAGAGGGCGAAAAGGAGAGCGCCATCCTGCGGGCAGACGCCGTGCGCGAGCAACGCATCCGCGAGGCGGACGGCGAGGCGCAGGCCATTTTGACCGTGCAGAACGCGCAGGCACAGGCCATCCGCCTGCTGAACGACAGCCACCCCAGCCAACAGGTGCTGACCCTGCGCAGCCTGGAGGCGCTGGCCAAGGTGGCCGACGGGCAGGCCACGAAGATCATCGTGCCCAGCGAGATACAGAACCTGGCGGGGCTGGTGGCCAGCGTGCGGGAGCTTGCCGTGGACGACAAGCGCGCAAAATAACCGGGCAATGCAATAACGGCCCGCTCTCGGGGTTGCCGAGGGCGGGTTTTATGGTAGAATAGGCCCGACAGCCAGCAGGTGCACAAGTGCTGTTCTATAATGACGGAGGCGAGCCGCATGAAGGTGATGAGCGTTTTTGGCACACGGCCAGAGGCGATAAAAATGTGCCCGGTGGTGCTGGAGCTGCAAAAGCAGCCGGGCATCGAGAGCGTGGTGTGCGTGACGGCGCAGCACCGCCAGATGCTGGACCCGGTGCTGGATATTTTTGGCGTGCGGCCACAGCACGACCTGGACATCATGCGCGAAAGCCAAACGCTGTTTGACATCACCGCGGACATCCTGCTGAAAATACGTGCAGTGCTGGAGGCGGAAAAGCCGGACCTGGTGCTGGTGCACGGCGACACCACCACGGCCTTCACCGCGGCGCTGGCCTGCTTTTACCAGCAGATACCGGTGGGGCATGTGGAGGCGGGCCTGCGCACCTATGACCTGCAGGCGCCGTTCCCGGAGGAGTTCAACCGGCAGGCGGTGGACCTGGTGGCGCGGTTTTTGTTTGCGCCCACCGCCACCGCGCGCGAAAACCTGCTGGCGGAGGGCAAGGCGGGCGAGGCCATTTTCGTGACCGGGAACACGGGCATCGACGCGCTGCGCTACACCGTGCGCGAGGGCTACCGCCACCCACAGCTGGACTGGGTGGGCACCAGCCGCCTGGTGCTGGTGACCGCGCATCGGCGCGAGAGCCTGGGCCCACAGATGGCCGGGATGTTCCGGGCGATACGCCGCGCGGCGCAGACGGAAGAGGACATCAAGGTGATCTACCCCGTGCATCTGAACCCGGCGGTGCGTGCCATCGCGGACGCCGAGCTGGCCGGGGTGGACAATGTGCGGCTGATCGAGCCGCTGGACGCGGTGGATTTCCACAACTTCATGAAACGCAGCTATCTGCTGCTGACGGACAGCGGGGGCATCCAGGAGGAGGCGCCCGCGCTGGACAAGCCGGTGCTGGTGATGCGCGAGGTGACCGAGCGGCCCGAGGGCCTGCAGGCCGGCACGCTGGAGCTGGTGGGCACCGACGAAGCGCGCGTATACGCGGGCATCCACCGGTATTTGAACGACAAGGCGGCCTACCAGGCCATGAGCCGGGCAAAAAACCCCTATGGCGACGGGCACGCCAGCGAGCGCATCGTGAAGATCATCGTGGAGCGCTTTGGCGCCGGGCGGTGACTAGCGGCAAAGAGAAAGGAAAGGTATGGCCCCTGTGTTGAGCTTTGACGAGGCCGAGCAGTATCTGGGCGAAGTGGCCGACGCGCTGCCGGCGGAGATATTCACCGGGCTGAACGGCGGCATCACGCTGCTGCCAGACGAAGTGCCCTCGCCCCACGGGGCCGGGCTGTATACGCTGGGCACCTATCACTACGAGCCACAGGGCATGGGGCGGTATATCTCCATCCACTATGGCTCTTTTGTGCGTGTGGCCGGCGGGCGAAGCCTTGACGACCAAAAGCAATCCCTGCGCGAGGTGCTGCACCACGAGCTGACCCACCACCTGGAGTCTATGGCCGGCGTGCGCGATTTGGAGGAAAAGGACGCGCGGGACATCGAGGCGATGCGGCGCGGCAGGCCAAAAGACACATAACCGGGCAGCATATCAAAAAAATGCTCTTGGACAAGGCAAAGCCAAAAGGGCGGGGTTCTTTGTTTTGGGCGTGTCCAAGAATAACCGCCTCGCCCTTTGGTTTTTAAACCCGAGGATAGCAGAAAAGACCGGAGTCGTTCTTTTCGCAATGCCCAAAAACACCAAAAGACAGGGTGCAAAGCACGAACGGCGGCTTGTGCGAATTGCAGGCCAAAAGCAGAGCGATGACCTTACTTTTGGGCCAAATCCAAAAGTACGACCCTCGCCCTGCAGGTAAGTGTGCCGCCACACAAAAGTAGTTTGGTTTAGATGTTTGGCTGCGCTCGCAAGCCATCGCTCGTGCTTCGCACCCACCCACCCTCGCCGCCATGCCCACTTGATGGTTTCGCTTTCCCCCATGCAAGGCCCTTGCGTCTGCGCGGGCAAACCCGTATAATGATAAGGAATATCACACTGCGTATTAACCCTGCTTTTCTGGATATTTTACGGCATTTAATTCTGGCGCTCTCA
>JBFXKS010000097.1:0-6630 GCA_050173515.1 Oscillospiraceae bacterium
TCGGCTGAAAATGCGTGGCGGAAAGTATTGCCGCGCCGCCGAAAATGATGTACACTATGTTGATATGAAAATGGCTGAGAAAAATGATGAAAAGTTAACGAATGTTTGACCGGCCATTTTTGCAAAGCGCGGAGGATTTGTTGTGAACGCGAAACCAAAAACAGCCACAAGAACCAGTGAATGGATGCTGCGGCTTTTCAACAGCCTACAGTGGTTGAACGAGCAGCGGTATCTTTACTCGATGCGCACGGCCTTCATCGCGGTGATGCCCGCGATGATCGTGGGGGCGTTTGCCGTGGTGCTGAACCAGCTGCCCATCCCGGCCTACCAAAGCTTTATGGAAAGCGTGTTCGGGGGCGAGTGGCGGCTTTTCGGCGGCACCATCTTCAACGCCACCACGCAGATAGTGACCTTGTTCGTGGTATACGGCATTGGCTCCAACTTGGCCCAGTGGTACAACAACCACAAGCGCACCCAGGTGCATGCCGGCATCTGCGGCATCGTGGCGATGGCCTGCTACACGGCGGTGTCGCTGCCGGTGGACGCGCCCGATTCGCTGCCCTTTGCCATGGTGGGCGCCACGGGCCTGTTTGTGGGCATGGTGGTCAGCGTGCTGGCCGCCGAGGCCTTCATCCGGCTGGTGTCCATCAAGCGGGCCAGCAGCATTTTAAGCGACGACCCCAACGTGGCGGTGCCCCAGTCCTTCGCGTCGGTGATGCCCACCATCGTGGTGGTGGCGGCGTTTGCGCTGCTGCGGGTGGTGCTGGTGCGCTTCGGCGTGCGCGACACCTTGAACGACATCGTTTATGCCTTTTTGCGCGCGCCCTACGCCAACAGTGGCGACTCGTTCGGCACCGCCATGTTGTTCAACTTCTCCAGCCACCTGATGTGGCTGTTCGGCATCCACGGCAACAACGTGCTGGACGGCGTGGCCCAGGGGGTGTTCGTGCCGGCCATGGCAGAGAACGTGGCCGCAGCGGCCGCCGGCCTGCCCGCGCCCAACCTGGTAACCAAGACCCTGTACGATGCCTTTGTGTACATGGGCGGCTCGGGCACCACGCTGGCGCTGCTGCTGGCGCTGGTGATCTTCGGCCGGGCGCGCAGCAACCGCACCCTGATGCGCTATGCCCTGCCCACCGCCATCTTCAACATCAACGAGCCACTCATCTTCGGCATCCCCATCGTGCTCAGCCCCATCTATGCCATCCCCTTTGTGCTCACGCCCATGGTCATGTTCCTCACCACGGCCGGGGCGATGAGCCTGGGCTGGGTGCCCTACACCACGGTGGATGTGTCGTGGGCCACGCCGGTGTTCGTCAGCGGGTATATTGCCACACAGTCGATTGCCGGGGTGGTGCTGCAGGTGGTGAACCTGGCGCTGGCGGTGCTCATCTACGCGCCGTTTGTGCGCCTGGGCGAAAAGATGGCCGACATGCGCTTCGAGCGGGCCTACCAGGAGCTGGTGGCCACGGTGACGCAAGACTACGACCCCACCATGCGCCGGCTCATCAACCGGGTGGACGAGGTGGGCGCGGTGGCCCGCCGGCTGGCCAACCACCTGGGCGACGCCATAGCGGGCGGCGAGATGTTTTTGAACTACCAGCCCATCGTGGACTCGCGCACGAACACGATGCACAGCGTGGAGGCGCTGCTGCGCTGGCGGCACCCCAGCTATGGCATGATCAACCCCATGGTGACGGTGGCGCTGGCCGAAGAGGTGGAGCGCATCGACAAGCTGGGGCTGTGGATCATGGAGCAGGCGGTGGCCCAGCGCGCACAGTGGACCGCGCAGGGCATGCCGGACTTCCACGTGTCGGTGAACGTGTCCACCCAGCAGCTGAACGCGCACAATTTCCACGAGCAGGTGCGCCACTGCCTGGTGCGGCACAGTGTGCCGCCGCACCAGCTGCAGATAGAGATCACCGAGACGGCGGCGCTGGTGGAGAACGAGAACACCCGGGGCAACCTGGCCCAGCTGAACGCCCTGGGCGTGACCATCGCCATGGACGACTTCGGCGTGGGGCATTCGTCGCTGCTGTACCTGCGCACCCAGCCCATCACCACGCTGAAGATAGACGGCTCGCTGAGCCGCGACGTGGTGGACCACCCCGCCAATCTGGAGATCATCGCCACCATCCACGATTTGTGCCGCCTTTTGGGCGTGAGCACCATCATCGAGTATGTGGACAACGCGGAGCAGCTGGCCAAGCTGCGGGGCATCGGCGTGTTTTTGATCCAGGGCTACCTGTATTCGGCGCCGCTGATGGGCGACGAGATACCCGCCTTTTCCCAAAAGCTGAAGGCGCACGCCATAGAACCGCAAGGCGAAACCGAGTAGACGATAGCAAAAGCACCCCGTTTTCGGGGTGCTTTTGTGCATGCGAAAAGCTATTTGGCGCCAATGGGGGTGTACTCCACCAGCTCTTTGTTGCGGCGGAACTTGACTTTGGGCAAAGGCTCCACCACCTTGAGCGTGCGGGTGTCGATGCTGATGGTGACGCCGGGGTACACCGTTTCGCGCGCGATGATGGAGAGGGTGGAGAAGGAGTCCATGGTGCGCTTGAGGCGGGTCTTTTCGGCCTCCAGTATATTCAGCACGCTGAGCGACTGGTCCCGCTTTTGCACCATCTCTTTGTAGGCGGTGTCGTTTTTGCCGCGGTCGGCCTTGGCGCGGTTGACGCGCTCGTGCGCGGAGATGTTCTGCATCAGCACCTGCAGGTCAGAGGCAAGGCGCTCGGCCCGCTTGGTCACCGAGTCGTACCGGTCGATGAAGGCCTGGTCCATGCCGGCCACGATGGCGGTGACGTCGCCGGAAGGGGTGCCGATGGTGCCGGCCAGCACACTGCCCTTCACCTGCAGCGTGGTGCCCGCGATGAGCGCCCGGCCGCCCAGGATGGTGGCCCGCCCGCCGACGACGGCGTCGCATCCGGACAGATAGTTGGTGCACAGGTCGCCGCCGGCCTTGAGGTTGGCGGATTCGAAAAAGAGGCCCCAGAGGTTCTCCTTGGCCTCGGCGTGGCCAAAGCTGGCGCCCGCGCGCAGGCCCTGGCACAGCAGCAGGTTGTTGCCAGCGGTGATGCTGGCGGCCACGGCACGGCCCGCCACAAAGATGCTGCCGGTGGCCGACAGCTGGGCGCCGGGCAGCACGTCGCCCTCCACCAGCACGTTGCCGTCGAAGGCGACGGGGCCGTCCTCGGCAGAGAGCTCGGCCAGCTTTTTCAGCGGCGTGACGATGAGCTGGTCGCCCACGATGCTGACGTGGCCCAGGGTGGGCGAGGTGCAGCTGCGGCCGTCGGCCGACAGCTCAAAGCCGCTGCCGGACAGCTGGCGGCCATCGCCGCCTTTGCGCGGGGCCACCTCCTCGCCGGTGACCGTGCGGCCGGGCGCAGCCGGGCTGGCCGGAACGATCTCGGCCAGAAGCTGGCCGGGCTGCACCTCCTGCAAAAAGCTGATATCGTCGTAGATGAGGGCGCCGTCCGGCCCGGCGGAAAGGCCGGTGAACGGGCGTTTTTCCACCTTGAGCACATAGTCGCCACCCTGGGCGGCCACGGGCTGGGTGCCGCGGGCCACCTCCAGCAGGTCGTCGTATCGGCCGCTGGAAACCGCCGCCTGCACCATGGCGGTGTCCACCCCATACACCACCCCATTTTGGGGCAGCCACTGGAGGACGGCCTCCACAGTATAGGTGACGCCGCGGGGCTTTGGCAGGCTGATCCAGGCGCGCATCTGGTCCGGGCTGATGACGACCTTGGCGCCCTCGCCGAAGGGATTGGCCGTTTCGCTCATAAGCGTTGTCTCCCAGTGGGGCATGAAAAGCGCCCCGGATTTTATACTGGAATTATAACGAAAAGCGGCGAGATGCGCAAGAGAGTGGCGCTAGTGAACCGAAAATGAACAAACGGAAAAGATTTGCCATGGCCAATTGACGAAAGCCCGCCAGGTGCGGTATGGTGGGTGCGTAAGAACAAAATTTGGCTTCGCATTCCCAGCCGGCAAAGACACCATGCTAAAGGCGAAACAAATTTTCCCGCGCCCGGCGAGCGGAGCGAGCAAACATCTGAAGAAAGGTCAAGGACAAGAACCAAGGGTTTCGGTCTTCGCCCTTAACTTAAATGGCGCGGCCGGCGGTGAAACAGACATGTCGTTAAGCACTGTTGTCTGTTTCACAGGCCGTGCGACATCTGGCGTGCGGAGGTCCGGAACCATCGCAAGGTTCCGGAAACCTTTTGGTTCTTTTGGGTTTCGCCAAAAGAACGAACCATTGCCCTGTACGAAAGGGTGCGATTCTCGCAAGCCATCGCTCGTGCTTCGCGATCTGCCTTTTGGTACTTTTGGACCAAATCCAAAAGTAGGGCCCTTGCCCGGCACGAAAGTTTACCTCGGCGCCAAAGCGGCCTGGTTGGAAGGCGGGCAAAAGACCACAGTCATTTGGCAGGCTACTACTTAAATAAACAGGGCCATATCCATGAATAAAAACAAGGAGCGTAAAGGCATGGTAGCACAAAGCGAAAAACGGGAGGCCTTGCTGCAAACGCTGGGCAGCGACGCACAGCGGGGCCTCAGTGGCGCGCAGGCGGCGCAGAAGCTGGAAGCGCATGGCCCCAACGCGCTGCAGGCGAAAAAGAAAAAGAGCCTGTTCATGCGGTTTCTTGGGCAGTTTGCCGACCCCATGATCATCATCCTGCTGGTGGCGGCGCTCATCAGCTTTGTGGTGGCCGTGAACGGGCACGACGCCAAGGAATATTTCGAGCCGGTGCTCATTTTGCTCATCGTGGTGGCCAATGCCATCATGGGCGTCAGCCAGGAGAGCAAGGCGGAGAAGGCGCTGGAGGCCCTGCGTGAGATGAGCGCGCCGCACGCGCGGGTGGTGCGCGACGGCACCGAGCAGGTGGTGGACTCGGTGTCGGTGGTGCCGGGCGACATCGTGCTGATCGAGGCGGGCGACTTCATCCCGGCGGACGGGCGGCTGCTGGAGAGCGCGAGCCTGAAGTGTGAGGAGAGCGCACTGACGGGCGAGAGCGTGCCCAGCGAGAAAGAGGCCGAGGCCGAGGTGGCGCCCGACGCGCCCCTGGGCGACCGGCACAACATGGTGTACACCGGGTGCAGCGTGGCCTATGGCCGCGGGCGCTTTGTGGTGACGGCCACCGGCATGGGCACCGAGATGGGCCGCATTGCCGGCATGCTGAACGCCGAGGAGGACGGCCGCACGCCGCTGCAGGAGAAGCTGGCCAAACTCAGCCGGGTGCTGGGCATCGCAGCGCTCATCATCTGCGCGGGCATTTTTGCGCTGGGGTATTTTGTGTTCGACCTGGCGTTGCTGGAGACCTTCATGCTGGCGGTGTCGCTGGCGGTGTCGGCCATTCCCGAGGGGCTGCCCGCCATCGTCACCATCGTGCTGGCCATCGGCGTGCAGCGCATGGTGAAGCGCAACGCCATCATCCGGCGGCTGCCGGCGGTGGAGACGCTGGGCTCGGCCAGCGTGATTTGCAGCGACAAGACCGGCACGCTGACCCAAAACCGCATGACGCTGGTGCGCGCGTGGGACGCGGCGACCGGCCAGGCGGAGGAGATAACGGACGCCAACGGCCCGGCGGTGCGCCAGCTGCTGAAGCTGGCCAGCCTGTGCACGGACGGCACGGTGGTGTTCGAAGACGGCGGCGTGAAGCATCTGGGCGACCCCACTGAGACGTCGATCGTGCTGGCGGCGCACAACAACGGCATGCCCAAAGAGGCGCTGATGGCCGAATACCCGCGCCTGGCCGAGGTGCCGTTCGACTCGGAGCGTAAGCTGATGAGCGTGATCTGCGAGATGGACGGCAGAAAAGTGGTGATCACCAAAGGCGCGTTCGACTCGATCGCCGTGCGCTGCGCAGCGGGCGAGGTGGAGGCGGGCCGCCGGGAGAACGACGCGATGAGCGAGAAGGCGCTGCGGGTGCTGGCGGTGGCCTGCAAAGAGATAGACGCCGTGCCCGAAAAGCCGGACAGCGCGAACGTGGAGTTCGACTTGCGCTTTGTGGGGCTGGTGGCCATGATAGACCCGCCGCGGCCCGAGGTGCGTGAGGCGGTGAAGGTGTGCCGTGTGGCCGGCATCCGTCCGGTGATGATCACCGGGGACCACGTGGTGACGGCGGCGGCCATCGCGGACGACCTGGGCATGCGGCGCGCGGGCGACCTGGCCCTCACCGGGGCGCAGCTGAACGCCATGGACGACGCCGAGCTGGACAGCCAGGTGGAGAACATAGCGGTGTACGCCCGGGTGTCGCCCGAAGACAAGATACGCATCGTGAAAGCGTGGCAGCGGCGCGACGCAGTGGTGGCGATGACGGGCGACGGCGTGAACGACGCGCCGGCGCTGAAGGCGGCCGACATCGGCTGCGCGATGGGCATCACCGGCACAGACGTGGCCAAGGGCGCCGCCGACATGACGCTGACCGACGACAACTTCGCCACCATCGTGGACGCGGTGGGTGAGGGGCGCAGCATCTACGACAACATCCGCAAGGTGGTGGGCTACCTGCTGGGCACCAATATCGGCGAGGTGCTCACCGTGCTGGTGGCCATGCTGGTGTGGCGCGAATCGCCACTGGTGTCCATGCAGCTGCTGTGGATCAACCTGGTGACAGACGGCCT
>JBFXKS010000098.1:0-6565 GCA_050173515.1 Oscillospiraceae bacterium
GCCACGGTGCCGCTGGGGCTGGTGGTGGGGCTTTTGCTGGGCTCGCCCCAGGGCAACTGGTATGTGGTGCTGATGATGGCGCCCTTGCTGATGGCACGGCACGCGTTCAAGATGTATCTGGACAGCCGCTCGATGAACATGCGCATCATCGCCTCGCTGTGCAGCGCCATAGACGCGAAGGACCACTACACCCAGGGCCATACCATGCGGGTGGCCAACTACAGCAAGTGCACGGCCGAGGCCATGCACAAGCCCGTGTCCTTTGTGGAGAACATCACCATTGCCGCCATGCTGCACGACGTGGGCAAGATAGGCATCAACGACGCGCTGCTGCTGAAACCGGAGGCGCTGACGGCGGCGGAATACAATGAGATCAAGCGCCACCCGGAGATAGGCCAGAAGATCATCAAGAGCGTGCAGTTCCCGCGGGACGTGCACGACGCGGTGCTGTACCACCACCTGAACTATGACCTGACGGGCTACCCGGTGAACAGCAAAACGCCCGCGCAGCAGCCCGTTTCGGCGGCGATACTGGCGGTGGCCGACACCTACGACGCGATGACGTCCGACCGGCCGTACCGCGCGGGCATGACCTCGGTGCAGGCGGCGAAGATACTGCGGGAGGTGGCCGGCACCCAGCTGCACCCCGAGGTGGTGGAGATATTTTTGCAGATACTGCCGTCGCTGAAGGTGGACGAGGCCGACGACGACTTTGAGCTACAGCTGGAGATGCTGACGTAGAGATCGAATGAGAAGCGAAAACACCCTGCCTGAAAGGCAGGGTGTTTCTCTGCGCCTATTCCTCGGGCGGGTCTTCGGGCGGCGCAGTGGCCTTGCCGCGGCCCAGCAGGGCGCGCTGCAGCAGGTACACGCCCACGGTAACGGCGATGCTGATGCCGAAGGGCAGCAGGAACTCCAGCGAGAAGGGGCGGTCCAGCGCAGCGCCGGCCAGCACACAGGGCAGCATCAGCGCGCTGATGCCCAGCAGCGAGAAGGAGATGTAGCGCAGGTAGGGCGCCGCGCTGGCCCCGAAAAACAGGCTGACGGCGTCCAGCGGCACCGGCATGGGCACCAGCCGGGTGAAGAAATAGGCGAACTGGCCGTTGCGCTGCACAAAGGCGAAAAAGGCGGCGGCCTTGGGGCGGGCGCCGATGAGCGCCTGCACCCGCGCGCTGCCGGCGCGCCGGCCGATGAGGTAGCCGAGGGTGAACTCGCAAAAGAGGCCGATGTAGGTGATGAGGATGGCCAAGGCGGGCGGGAACACAAAACCCGTGCTGATGTATAGCACATAGGACGGGAAGAACATGAGCACGGTTTTGAGACAGTAGAGCCCGACGAACACCAGTGCGGCCAGCACGAGGTTTTGGGGCGTGAAGGAGAGGATGTCCTGCACGGTGATGCCCGAGAACAACACATAGAAAAGCACCAGCACCAAAACAAGCCCCAGCACCAAAATGACCGTGGACGGGCGCAGCAGCTTGGACAGCGGGCCTTTTTTCTTTTGGGGTGCGGGTTTCATGGGGTCTCCTTCGGGTGAGGCAAAACGACAAGCGTGTGAAGGGCGGGCCGATGCCACAGGCCGCCGCGGCGCGCATGGGAACCATGTATCCACCAGTATAGCAGCCGGCCAGGCGGCGGGCAAGCGCGCTAGCTCGCGCTTGGGGCGGCGGCCAGCTGGAAGTGGTTTTTGTCGTACTGCAAAATGCCCTCCTGTTGCATTTTGGACAGCTCGGCCGACAGGGCGCTGCGGTCCACCGCCAGGTAGTCGGCAAGTTCCTGCCGGTTGAAGGGGATCTGGAAGCGGTGGCTGTGGGCGGCCTGCGCCTGGCGCGAGAGGTAGGCCAACAGCTTTTTGCGGGTGGAGCGCTGGGTGATGATCTCGATCTTCTGCGTGAGGGAGACGTTTTTTTGGGCCAGCAGCTGCAGCAGGTTTTGCACCAGCCGGGTGTGGAAGGCGCAGGCGGACGAACACACGGTGATGATCTTCTGCACGTCCACCAGCAAAATGTCTGTGGGCGCCACGGCCTGCACGCTGACCGGTAGCTGCCCCACGCCCGCGCAGGCGAAGGCCTCGCCAAAAAGGCCGCCCGGCGCGATGTGGGCCAGGATGGCGCGGTTGCCCCAGTAGTCCTCTTGCAGCACATGCACGCCGCCCGAAAGCACGATGCCCACGGCGGGCAGCGCGCGCCCCGCCGACAGCACCATGGCGCCCTTGGCATAGTGGCGCTGCCGGGCGGCCAGGCAGTCCAGCATGTCGGGCAGGCTGCCGGCGTCGATGTGTGCAAACAGCGGGCAGCTGGCCAGAATGTCCAAATATTCGCTTGTCATGGGTCACCTCTGTTGGAAATACAACGGCAATGCTGAGCCCAGTGTAGTATGCTGGAAGCAGAAAGTCAAGCACCTAAAGGAGACGAGACCACATGGTACGGAAGATCGTGAAGATAGATGAAGACAAATGCAACGGCTGCGGGCTGTGTGCCACCGGGTGCCACAGCGGGGCCATCGGCATGGTGAACGGCAAGGCGAAGCTGCTGCGTGACGACTACTGCGACGGTCTGGGCGACTGCCTGCCGATATGCCCGGTGGGCGCGCTGAGCTTTGAAGAGCGGGAGGCCGCGGCCTACGCCGCGGCGGCCGGCGCCGCGGCGGCCGGCGCCGCGGGGCAACAGCCGCCCGCGCCCTGCGCCTGCCCGGGCAGCCAAATGCGCGCGATGCCCAGGCGCGGCGCGCGCCAGGCGGGCACACAGGCAAGCGCCGAGAGCCAGCTGGCGCAGTGGCCGGTGCAGCTGCGGCTGTTGCCGGTGAAGGCGCCGTTCTTGGACGGGGCCGAGCTGCTGCTGGCGGCCGACTGCTGCGCCTACGCCCATGCCGATTTCCACCGGGCGTTCATGCAGGGGCACGTGACGGTGATCAGCTGCCCGAAGCTGGACGAGGGCGACGCGGCGGAAAAGATAGCGGCCATGCTGCGCGAAAATGACATCCAAAGCGTGACGGTGGCCCGCATGGAGGTGCCCTGCTGCGGCGGGCTGGAGCGAGCCGTGCGCCGCGCGATAGCGGCCAGCGGCAAGGCACTGGCACTGCGGGTGGTCACCATCGGCACCGGCGGCACGCTGGTGGATGCAGATTCTTAACAAAGTGTTGTCCGTTTCGACACATCCGCTGGTGCGGGAATTGCTATAATGTTTGAAATAAAAAGCGTGGTATCCAAGGAAGGAGAAAAACATGGCGGATTTTATCAAGAACCTGCCCAAGAGCGAGGTGCTGCCCCTGGCGGCGCAGGTGGAGTACCTGCCGGGGCAGATCGTGAGCAAGACACTGGCGCAAAACGCCCACCACAGCCTCACCTTGTTCGCGTTCGACGAAGGCGAGGAGATCAGCACCCACGCCTCGGGCGGCGACGCGATGGTGACCGTGCTGGACGGCACGGGCAAAATCACCATCGACGGCGTGGACCATCAGGTGGCGGCGGGCCAGTGCATCGTGATGCCGGCCGGCAAACCCCACGCGTTGTTTGCACAGGAGCGTTTCAAGATGTTCCTGGTGGTCATATTCTAGATGGTGTCGACACCATCCAAATGATTATGGCAGAGATGAAAGCCTGGATGAATGGAGGAGAGACCGATGGGAGAAATGTTTTGTTTCCAATGTGAGCAGACGGCCGGGGGCAAAGGCTGCACCGGCAGGCAGGGCGTGTGCGGCAAGCCAAACGACACCGCCAACCT
This sequence comes from Oscillospiraceae bacterium, assembly GCA_050173515.1. GTDB lineage: Bacteria > Bacillota > Clostridia > Oscillospirales > Ruminococcaceae > JAAYCI01. The sequence goes on from JBFXKS010000098.1 coordinate 3,723, forward strand.
GCAGGATAAGCTGACCGGGGCGCTGGTGGCGCTGGCGGGTGTGGCCGAAGGCACGCCGGCGGACAAAGCGCGCGACCGCGCCGTGCTGGCGGGGCTGTTCACCACCGTGACCAACGTGGACTTCGACAGCGCGGTGGTGCAGCGGCACATCGACGAGGTGCATGCCCTGCGCGATGCGCTGGCCGCCCGCCAGCTGGAGACCTGCGAGGGCAGGGACACCGGCGACTACGACATGGAAAAAGTGTGGAACGCAAACGAGGACGTGCGCAGCCTGAAAAGCCTGCTGCTGTTCGGCATGCGCGGCATGGCGGCCTACGCCTACCACGCCATGGTGCTGGGCTACACCAGTGACGAGGTGAACGCGTTTTTCTACAAGGGCCTGCGCGCCTTGGGAAGCGACACCGCCGGCATGGACGCGCTGCTGCCGCTGGTGATGGAGTGCGGCAAGGCGAACCTGGCCTGCATGGAGCTGCTGGACAAGGCCAACACCGAAACCTATGGCACGCCCGAGCCCACCGTCGTGCCGCTGACCATCGAAAAAGGGCCGTTCATCGTCATCAGCGGGCACGACTTGCACGACCTTGAGCTGCTGCTGAAACAGACCGAGGGCAAGGGCGTGAACGTGTACACGCACGGCGAGATGCTGCCCTGCCACGCCTACCCCAAGCTGAAGGCCTATCCGCACCTGAAGGGCAACTTCGGCACGGCCTGGCAGAGCCAGCAGAAGGAGTTCGACGGCATCCCGGCGCCCATTTTGTTCACCACCAACTGCCTGATGCCCCCGAAGGACAGCTACAAGGACCGCGTGTTCACCACCGAGGTGGTGGCCTTCCCGCAGCTGGTGCACATCGGCGAGGACAAAAACTTTGGCCCGGTTATCGAAAAGGCGCTGGAGCTGGGCGGCTATGCCGAAGACCACGCGATGACTGGCATCAACGGCGGCGCCACCGTGACCACCGGCTTTGCCCATGGCACGGTGCTGGGCGTGGCCGACAAGGTGATCGACGCGGTGAAGGCCGGCGCCATCAAGCATTTCTTTTTGGTGGGCGGCTGCGACGGCGCCAAGCCCGGGCGCAACTACTACACCGAGTTCGTGAAGCAGACGCCCAAGGACACCGTGGTGCTCACGCTGGCCTGCGGCAAATACCGCTTCAACGACCTCGACATCGGCGAGATTGGCGGGCTGCCGCGCATCATGGACATGGGGCAGTGCAACGACGCCTACAGCGCCATCAAGGTGGCGGCGGCGCTGGCCGAGGCCTTTGGCACAGACGTGAACGGCCTGCCGCTGACGCTGGTGCTCAGCTGGTACGAGCAAAAGGCGGTGGTCATCCTGCTCAGCCTTTTGGCGCTGGGCATCAAGAACATCTACCTGGGGCCCACGCTGCCCGCCTTCGTTTCGCCCGCAGTGCTGGACTACCTGGTAAAGCAGTTCGCGCTGACGCCCATCAGTACGCCGGAGGCCGACCTTGCTAAAATAATGGCGTAGAAAAAACAAATAGCTCGTGCCCGGATGCCGCGGCCGCCTTTTAAAAAAAGGGGCCGCGGCTTTTTGCAGCCCATGTCGCAGCAGCGCGGCCAGGTGCGGCCTGCAGTGCCTGTGCAGGGAGAGATAATGGGCCGGATTTTGAAAAAAATTTTCATGATACGCATAATAAGGTAATTTATTTATAGAACAAGGGGTGGTGTATCATCAACACCTACTTTAAAGGCTGAAAGTGGTTCACAAATTAGTAATTGTTTAACAAAAGAAAGACATGTTTTCAAAAAGAACGTACTTAAACTGAAAAGGGGTTAAAATAAAGAAACAAAATGAGATATGCAATTGAATAGTAGAGGTTGCTTTGTTATAATGCAAAGTGTACTGAAGGATGAAAGTGACAAAAGCAGGCCAACTACCGCAAAAAATCGAACAATATGATGTCTGGTTTTTGCTTTTGAACAGGCGGCGCGGGCAGCGCCTGACAAAAATTTTTATATTTAAAGGTTCTTATTATATCTATATGGGACTTCCCTAGTTTAGAGGGTTATCCCGAAGAGCTTTGAGCAAAATGAGGTAGATATTTTGACCTCTGGAATTAAAGCGGAATTCAGTCTCTTTGAGATGTAATTCAAACTTATCTTTGGGAATCCCCTTGAACTTGGCCAACCGATGTTTAGCAAAACCCCAGAAGCTCTCGATGCCGTTGATGTGGTTACCATGACCAGACGAGAATTCATTGTCACCATGATTCACACGGAAATGTTTTTCATAACCGAGGTCAACGAGACCATCGTAGCCGCGCCAACCATCTGTGTGAATCACGCTTTCAATGTCCGCTTGGCCTCTGATAATCGCTTGCAGCGTCTTTGCTTTTGCGTCTGGCACAATCTCTGTGTATACTTTTCCATCGCGCTTGTAAAGGCCAAAAACAATGGTTTTGCCACCCGCGCCACGACCGCGTTTCCCTTTTACCCTACGTGGGCCAAAGTAGCTCTCATCTGCTTCAAATTCGCCTTGCTCAGGGAAAGCGGCTTGACTGTTTTCCAGAATGCGAACACGGATTTTGCTAAAAACACGGTCTACGGTATTTAAGTTCAGACCTGTCATCTCTGCCGTTTGAGTACCCGTTAAATCTAGGGCAAAACACTTTATCAACTGTCGTGTTTTACGCTCAGAAATGTGCGCATGGTAAATGTACTTGTTTTTCATCGGTACACCTCGATTTCAAGTGTACCTCATGTTGCTAAACTAGGGAAGTCCCTTAGTAATAGCGACAAATGTAAAAAAAATAACGATGATAAAATATATAAAAAGGAAGTGATCAAGGCTTTTCGGTTTCCGTTTTTGCGGCATTGGGATG